>JAEEKM010000187.1 GCA_016282455.1 Treponema sp.
AAAACTTTTATTGCCCGCTTTTTTCCAAAGTTCCCCGAAGAACGAATTGTTCAGATGAGTGCAAAAAATGATGAGAATGTGAATGATGTTCTCCGTGCCCTTTATGAACTTGCCCCCGAAGCACCCCATCTTTACCCTGAAGAGTTTTATACTGACCAGGAAGTGGATTTCCGTATTGCAGAAATAATCCGTGAACAGGCAATTAACCGTCTGGAACAGGAGATTCCACATGCCATTTATGTCCGCATAGAGGATATGAAGATGGAAAAACAGAATCTTCTTAAAGTTCGTGCAGTGCTCTGTGTGGAACGAGAAAGCCAGAAGGGGATTGTGATTGGAAAAGGTGCTTCCATGATAAAAACAATCCGGGTTGAAAGCATTAAAGCCTGTCGTAAAGTTTTTCCCTACCGGGTAGACATTGACCTGCAGGTTAAGGTGGATAAAAACTGGCGGCAGAAAGATAAAGTTTTAGACAAAATTTTAAAATAAATCTGAACGGAATTTTTCTTACATGGTGTGGTAATATTTCTGACCTCCAACCGTGTGACCCTTTCTTAGCACACCCTGCTTTCCGGGGTTTCGTAACCTCATTCCGCTTCGCGGAACGGCAAGCCGCCCCTACAATCAGGTGTAAGTTATTTGGAGAATAAAAATGGAAGAAGTAAATTACATAACAAGCGGTACCTGTTCCCGCATGATTCATTTTACCCGCGACGGGGATGTAATAAGAAACATTAGTTTTGAAGGCGGCTGTAACGGAAACCTTAAAGCCATTTCCAAACTCTGCGAAGGAATGACCGCCACAGAAATAGCCGAAAAACTCAAAGGCAACACCTGCGGCTCCCGCCCCACCTCCTGCGCAGACCAATTGGCAATAGCAGTTCTTTCAAAAAACTAAGCCATGGATGGCGGCTCTCGAAGCAGTCTATCGTCATGCCGAATTTATTTTGGCATCTACTCAATGTTTAGCATAAAGATTCCCAATTAATCGTTGCATTTTTCCTGTCTAAGTGTTCACTAAAAAAAGAACCGCCAAGGACGGCGGTTCTATCACAAGTTAAACGCATTAACTGCTAGTTTTACACTGTAAAACTAGCGAGATGAAAAATTGCAGGGATGCAATTTTTCATCTCATTTCTCCACAGCGTCTGCACGGGCACTGTTTATGTTGGCACCATTGTTACCGCTTGCAGTAAAGGTTACGTTGAACGAAGCCGTTGGAGCATTTTCAGATGTTGTTATATTCAAATCTGCCCATTTATAATTATTCTTTTCGGTGTAAAGGGTAAGTTTTCCTGGAGTTACATCAGCAATGGCATTGTTTTTGAAGCAGTCTCCCTCATAATTTCCGTAGGCAATAAAAGATTTTCCCCACTGGTCTGAATAAATGTCATTGTATTTTAGTACAGTGGAACCGCTTCTCATATACAAATACCATTTTCCGCTGCTGGCAGTTTTCTTGGTAAACTGGAACTGGTAGTAGCACTTGTCGTAAGTGGTTCCGTCATTTTCATAAGAGAAAGAGTTTGTTCTTGAAGTATCAAAATAGTAGAACTGAAGTGAGTTTCCGGTAGATGCAATGTCAAACTGGAAAGAACCGCCAACTGCTTCTGTGGTTGTAGCTTGATCAGAAGCCTGAGCAGGAGCAGCTTCTTCTGCATCCTCTGCATCTTTCTGCTCTTCTTCAGTCATTTCATTTACAAAGCTTTCACGTACCTTTTGTGCTGCATTCAGCAGGTCTCCACAAGAAGTAAGACTTATGCTAAGTCCCAGTGTAAGAACCATGCCTGCTGCAAGAGCCATTATTTTTTTTGAAAGTTTCATATACTCCTCCAAATAATAAATATCTTCTATATATTATAATTCATGCTTTCTAAAATGCAAGCCTTAAATCAAAAAGTGCCAGTCACCTTTATAGTTTTTTAAAATCACTGGCAGGGTGCTTGCAGATGGGGCATACAAAGTCCTCGGGTAGAACTTCTCCTTCGTAAATGTAGCCGCAGATGGTGCAGATCCATCCCTTCTTTTCTTCTGAAGTTTTTTCAGGCTTAGGCTTTATGTTTTTGTGGTAGTAGGCGTAAGTAACGGATTCTTCTTCGTTAAGAACCTCTGCATCTGTAACTTCTGCAATAAAAAGTGTGTGGCTTCCTAAGTCTACGCTGCTTTTTACTTTTGCAGAGAGGTATGCATTTGCATTTTCCGTAAGGTAGACAAGTCCGTTCTCCGAGCGGCGGAATTTAACAGGTGCTTCGTCAGAACATTTGTCAGTCTCCCTTCCGCTCTGAAAACCAAAGTGCTTGAAAAGAGCAAAGTCTGCTTTTTCAGAAAGGATGGAAACATTAAAGCTTCCCGTGCGTAAAATCATGTCGTGGGTGTAGTTCTGCTTGTTGACCGCAATTGTTATCTGCACTGGTGAACTTGTTGCCTGTGTAACTGTGTTGATGATGCAGCCGTTGTCTTTTTCTCCCTCTCGGGCAGTGACCACAAAGAGCCCGTAGCTCAAATTGAATAATGCTTTATTGTTCATGTGTTTAATTATGAATGGTAAAGAAGAATACGTCAAGGAAAAAGAATCTTGTATTATACAGAAACTGGCACACAGTGGGAGTGGTGTGTACGTTTCCGTTTTCCGTCGGTTGCATTATTCTTTGCATAGTAGTAAAATAGGCGCATGAAAAAGACACTTTCACAGCTTCTTTCGCTTTTACCAGCTGATTGTTTTTCGTATTCACTTTTTGATTCACATTGTGCTCCACTTTCAAATGGAGATTTAACTTCTTCTGACCCCGTGATTGAGGGCCTTGAGTTTGACAGCCGTCATGTAAAAAAGAACTCTCTTTTCTTTGCACTTCCCGGAACCCATACCACCGGAAATAAATATATTTCACAGGCAGTCAGGGCAGGGGCAAGCTGTGTAGTTTTTGAAGGAGAGCTTTCTGACGAAGAAAAAAATGCAATTTCAGAAAGCAGTATAATTCTCATTCACGTAGAGTCCGCCCGCTTTAGTATGTCTCCATTAAGTGCAGCTTTTTACGATAACCCCAGCGAACATCTTGTAGTTTACGGCGTTACAGGTACTGAAGGAAAAAGCAGTACCGTTTCTTTTATCTGGCAGCTTTTAAGACTGAACGGATTTAAGGCAGGTTTTATTTCTACCGTGCAGTATTCTCTTGGCGGAGAAGCAGTTGCAAACCCCGAGCATCAGACAACCCCCGAAGCAACTATTGTTCAGCGGGAACTTTACGAAATGCTTCAGAACGGATGTACCCATGCTGTAGTTGAATCTTCCAGCCACGGACTTTCTGTAAAAACAAACAGACTGGGAGACGTACACTTTGACTGCGGTGTTTTTATGAACGTTACTCTTGAACACCTGGAGTTTCACGGAACCCTTGAGCAGTACCGAAGTGACAAGGCAAATCTTTTCCGTGCTTTGGATAAATTCAGTCATGAAAAAACTATTGCAGGAAAAAAAGTTTCTGTTCCAAGTTTTGGTGTCGTTAACTTAGAAGATCCTGCCGCCCTTTATTTTGCTTCCTGTACGAAGAAAAAAACAGTGGGCTTTACCACAGAAGGTAAGGCAGGTAAACAGGCCGCAGAAGAATTGAATGCATCTCCTCTTCCTGCCATTCCGGATGACATGCAGTATCTTTCTGCAAGAAATATTGCAAGTGCCCGCTTCGGACTCACTTTCAGCATTCACCGTTACGAAGCACACAATGCAATCGGAAATGAAAACCGTGTAGTTCATGTTAAGGCACCTCTCCCCGGAGCCTTTAATGCCTACAACATTATGGCCGCCCTTCTTGCCGTTCACGGAACAACAGGTACTTCTCTTGAAACCCTTGCTGCCTGTGCAGAAAAGCTTGTTCCCGTAAAAGGAAGAATGACTGTGATTGACCAGGGCCAGCCCTTTGAAGTGATTGTTGACTATGCCCACACACCCTCTTCTTTTGAAACAATATTCCCTCCTGTAAGAAACAGATGTTCCGGAAGAATGATTTGTCTCTTCGGTTCAGGTGGTGAACGCGACACAAAAAAACGTCCCCTGCAGGGAGAGATTGCTTCCCGTTTCTGCGACATAGTTATTCTTACTGACGAAGACCCCCGCGGCGAAGACAGCATGGCACTTCTTGAAGATATTGCCGGTGATAAAAATAAAGGTGCAAGAAAGGAAGGAAAAAAAGACGGAGAAAATCTTTTCCTTATTCCAGACAGACCTGCTGCAATCAGAAAGGCCTTCAGTTTTGCACAAAAAGATGATATCGTTCTGCTTCTTGGTAAAAGTCACGAAAACTCCATCATCTTTAAAGACAGGGTTATGCCCTATGATGAAATCAGTGAAGCAAAGAAAGCCCTTACTGAAATGGGTTTTGAAAAATAAAATGATGGTGAGAGAATAAAAAAAGGAGCCAAGAAAATGGATATAGTATTGATTTACGGCGGTAACAGCGGAGAACATGAAATTTCCATCCTGAGTTGTACAGCTGTTGCCCGCAACATGAGCAGGGAACATGATGTTCATCTTATTGCAATTACAAAAGACGGCCGCTGGTATGCGCAGAATGATTCCCAGCTTTCTGAAATAAGGGCTAATCAGGATTCAAAACTTTTTATCAGTGAAGATGAAGACAAAAGAGTAAGCGTTATTCCCGGTGGCGGACACGACAAGGCTTTTTGCGTAAACGGAGAATACATTCCCTGTGACTGTGTTTTTCCTGTACTTCACGGAACTTATGGTGAAGACGGAACCATACAGGGACTTTTAGAAATGGCAGGTCTTCCTTACGTTGGATGCGGCGTTCTTTCTTCCGCAGTAACAATGGATAAGGTTACCACAAAAATTCTCTGGGAGCATGCAGGTCTTCCTGTTGTTCCCTACCGCTGCCTTACCCGCAGGGATGTAAACGACAGCAAAAAATATGATGAACTTGTAAAAGAAGCAATTACTTCTCTGGGATTTCCCCTTTTTGTAAAACCCTGTTCTGCAGGTTCAAGTGATGGTGCTTCTAAAGCAAACAATGAAAGGGAACTTTCTGCCTCCCTTATGGAAGCCTTTTCCTGGGACAACAAAGTGCTTATTGAAAAAGCAATCAATGCCCGTGAAGTGGAATGCTCCGTTACAGGAAACTCCGTTACCTCTTCTGACAATTATCCGCCTTCTGTGCTTAACGGTTATGGCCCTGGAGAAATTGTTCCCACTCATACTTTTTATGATTATGATGCAAAGTACAATGACCCTGATGGTGCAAAACTTGAGATTCCCGCCCTGCTTTCAGAAGATCAGCTTACCTTTATAAAGAGAACTGCCAAAGCCGCCTACGCTGCAGTAGATGCCTCTGGTTTAAGCCGTGTGGATTTTTTCATAGATCGTGATAACGGAAAAATTTATCTGAATGAAATAAACACAATTCCAGGTTTTACAAGCATCAGCATGTTTCCCAAGATGTGTGAGCATGACGGACTCTCTTTCTCTTTACTGCTTAACCTTCTCTTTGAAGAAGCCCAGCTGCAGTTTGAGGCAAAGAGCCGTCTTGTTACAAGCCGCTGTTAGTTTTTTTTAAGAAACCTTTACTCCTGCTGGTTTGATTTATTTTCAAATCTTGTGCAGGAGGAAAGGAAAATAAGTTCTACATCACCGATAGGACCGTTTCTCTGTTTTGCAACGATGAGTTTTCTGTCCAGTACTCCCGGGGTTGCATCGGGATCATCGGTGTTTGTGTTTTGTCTTTTACCTGCAATGAACATTACCACGTCTGCGTCCTGTTCGATTGAACCTGAACCACGCAAGTCTGCAAGACCCGGATCCGAACCTTCCTTGTCACGGCTTACCTGGCAAAGAACAACAAGAGGAATTTCCAGTTCGCGTGCAAGACTCTTAAGGCTTTTTGAAACATGAGCCTGCTGTTCGTAAACCGGGGCACCATCATTTTCAGTTGTGATAAGACCAATGTAGTCTATGAAGATGATTTTTACTCCGTGATTGGCTTTCATTCGTCTTGCCATTGCACGAAGGTCAAGCAGTTTCATGTTAGGGGTATCTGCAATGTAGAGGGGCGCTTCATAACATAGACTGCCTGCTTCCTGCAGTTTTTTAAAATCCGCCATGCTTAAAAGACCGCTTCGGATTCTTTGTCCAGGCACTCTTGACACCTGTGAAAGTAAACGCTGACCAATCTGGTTTGCAGACATTTCCAGACTGAAAAATCCACAGGGGATGTTGTTGTCAATGGCAATATTCTGCATCATGGAAAGGGCAAGTGCGGTTTTACCCATGGAGGGGCGGGCACCGATGATTATCATTTCTGAGTTCTGGAAACCGCTTGTCATGCTGTCTAACATTGTAAAGCCGGAAGGAATGCCGGAACATTCTCCCTTGTTCTTGTAGCGCATGTCAATCAGCTGAATTGTAGAAGGAACAAGATCCTTCATCTGGTGAAGGTTTGTTGTCTGGTTTGTATCTGCAAGCCTGAAGATTTTCTGTTCTGTTTCTTCAAGAATTATTTTACTGTTTCTGGATTCGTCATAAGTGTCCTTTTTCATTTCTGAAGAAAGGGCCAGAAGTTCACGCCGCATGAAAGAGTCATGAACTATGTTTGCATAATAGTCTACGTTTGCACTTGTTGGAACGGAATCTGTGAGGGTTGAAATATAGGAAACACCGCCTGCTTTTTCAAGATTCTTTTCTTTTGTAAGGTCGTCAATGAGGGTAAGGAGGTCACCGCGAACGCCTCTCTGGGAAAGATTACGCAGGGATTCAAAAATTACTTTGTTCTGGGGGCTGTAAAAGTTGTCCGGGGTGAGCAGAGTGCCCACTTCGTCAATTTTACTCCAGTCTAAAAGGAGTGCACCCAGGGTTGCTTTTTCTGCTTCCAGATTGTGGGGCGGGATTTTATCTTTTAGTTCCATCTTCGTTCCTCCTTAGAAAAAAAAGACCCGCAGGCTCGTAATGAACCTGTGGGTTCTCTTGCATGCAGTTCAAACTGCGTTAAATAACAGTTTACTCTGCAGCAGGTGCTTCAGCAGCTTTTTCTTCAGACTTAGCAGCCTTTTCTGCCTTAGAAGATTTCTCTTCTTTCTTAGCAGGTTTTTCAGCAGACTTGTCTTCCTGTCCCTTAACGGTAAGCTTTACTTCTGCAACAGTTGTCTCGTAGAGGTGTACCTTGAGTGTGTATCCGCCCACATTTTTGATTGTAAGGCCTGGAACCTCAATGCGCTTTCTCTCGATTTCGTAACCGTTCTTTGTGTAGAAGTCGGCAACAGTCTGGCTTGTAACGGCACCGTAAAGTTTTCCGTTTGCACCGGCGGGCATTTCAAGAACAACTTCAAGTGCTTCAAGCTTCTCTTTAAGGCTTGCGCTGTCCTTGCGTTTCTGCTCTTTGCGCTCTTCAATTTCTGCCTTGCGGGTTTCAAAGAAAGCAAGTGTTTCTTTTGTGCAGGGAACTGCAAGTCCGCGTGGGAAAAGGAAGTTGCGTGCATATCCATTGGCAACGTTCTTTACGTCTCCAAGTTCACCAAGGTGTTTTACATCTTCATTAAGAATAACTTTCATATCAAGCTCCTCTTGATTATTTGTTTTGTTCTCCGGGCGTCACCAGGAGTTGGATCGCCCATGGAGTGATTTGTTTTTTTTGTTGAACTACTCAGCTACGTAGGGGAGCAGACAGATGGCGCGTGCTCTCTTGATTGCTACTGCAAGTTCTTTCTGGTGCTTTGCACAAGTACCGGTGATGCGACGTGGAAGAATCTTACCGCGTTCTGTAGTAAAGCGGCGAAGTCCGTCTGCATCCTTGTAGTCAATCTTTCCCTTGTTTGCGCAGAAGCGGCATACTTTCTTGTGTGAGAAGAATTTGCCCTTTCCGCGTCCACCGCGAACCTCATCCTCGCGGCCCTGATCCTGAAGCTGGGTCTCGCCCATGTTTGTATCTTCTACTTTTGCTTCTACTTCGTTCTCTGCCATAATTGTCTCCTAAAAATTAGAATGGAATGTTGTCTTCGGCGATGTCTCCACCGAAACCGCCAAATGAACCTGTGTCCGGGCTCATGTCGTAGGAAGAAGGTGCACTGTTCTGACGGGGTGCATAACCACCGTTGCCCTGGTAGCCTGAACGGTCATTTGAGTAACCGCCGTTTGAACCACCCTCTGAGCGTCCGCCCAAAAGCTGCACGTCATTTGCCATGATGTACACTTTACTGAACTTCTGTCCGTCTTTCTCCCAACGATCCTGTCTGAGAGAGCCTTGCACTGCAATCTGTGTTCCCTTGGTAAGGTACTGCTTGAGATTTTCACCTGACTTTCCGAACAAAGAAACGTCAAAGAAGTTTGCCTCGCTGATCCACTGGTCTCCGTCCTTGCGGCTGCGGTTTACTGCAATGGAAAATTTAGAGACAGCTGTTCCTGACTGTAAGTAACTGAGTTCTGCGTCACGTGTAAGACGTCCTATAATCATAACGCTGTTCAAATCTGTACGTGCCATTTTTTACCTCTGGAAAACACTGTATGCTTTATGCGTCTTTCTCTGATTTAACCACGAACAGATACTTGAGCAAGTTTGTGTTGAACTTGAATGCGGCATCCATCTCTGCGATTTTTGCGGGGTTTGACTTGATGTTGAGGAGCACAAAGCGTCCGCGTTTCTGCTTCTTTACTTCGTAAGTAAGGTCGCGGTCTCCGAAGGGTTCTTCCTTCTCAATTTCCACACCGAACTTTGCGAGGTCAGCCTTAAGTGCCTCAAGTCCGGTCTTGTACTTTTCTTCCTCTACTGGGAAGATAGTCATAAGTTCATACTTTCTCATGGTATGATTCTCCTTATGGACGTAAAATGGGAGCTACGTGCGTAACTCCAAGGGGTAGCGTAAGATAGCATAAAAAGGGGAGTCTTGTCAATGCAAAAAAAATGCCCGCCACCAGAAGGCAACGGGCAGGGAAGTGTTTATGTGCCACTTTTACAGACGCTGTGGCCGCGTGACTGTGTGTATTATAGAACATTCTGTGCAATAAAAGTGTCACAAAAAATAAAATTTTACTTTAACAAAGTACGTGCTTTATGAACTATTATTTCAGAATGTTTGTCGTTTAACTTAAAAACCGCTTCCTCAACTTTTGTTTTTTTCTCTTCACCAAAGTCAAAAAGGCTGCCCTGAGTCATTTCTTCCTTACTTTCAACATTTGAAAGGCCCACACCCAAAAGCCTTATTCCCCTTCCTGACTCATATTTCTTTTCAAAAATCCGTTTTGCCCTTTCAAAAAGGTCATCCACTGTGTTTACGCTCCATTCTGAGGTTTCCCGGGCGGACACTGTGGTAAAATCTCCGTAGCGTATTTTTATTACAACCGTCCGTGAACGGCAGTTCTGCCTGTGCATGCGGAAAATTACATTTTCACAAAGCTCCATGAGGACGGTTTCTATTGCAAAAATATCCGTTAAATCAAAATCACAGGTGGTTTCAGAACTTAAGGAGTGATTTTTTGCTTCCTCTCCAAAAATCATGCCCTTGTTGCCGCGCACTGCTTCATAAAGGAAAGTGCCCATGGAAGAACCGAACATTACCTGTAAAAGACTTTCGCTTTTTTCATAAATGTCTGCCATGGTTTTTAAACCTGCTGAACGGATGTGGGAAAGGGTTTTGTCTCCTGCACCCCAGAGTTTCTCCAGCGGCAGGGAGAGCATGAATTTTTCTTCGTCTCCATGCGGAACAAAGGTAAGTCCGTCCGGTTTTTTGTAGCCCGAAGCAATTTTTGAAACATACATGGTTCCCGCAACTCCAACGCTCACTGTGAGTCCGGTTTTTTCAAAAACTTCTGCCTTTAGTTTTTTTGCCACGTCCACAGGTTTTCCTAAAAGTCTTTCTGTTCCCGTCATGTCAAGAAAAGCTTCATCTACCGACATCTGTAAAACTTCCGGTGAATAGCGGGTAAATATTTCCATCACCTGCTCTGATGTTTCCTGATAAAGCCTCATGTTTCCCCGGGTGTAGATTCCGTTTGGGCAAAGCTTAACTGCAGTAACAAGCGGCATTGCAGAATGAACTCCATATGCACGGGCCTCGTAGCTTGCGGTAGAAACAACCGCCCGTCTGTCTCCTGGAAGTCCGCCTACAATAACAGGTTTTCCCTTCCATTCAGGGTGAACTTTCTGTTCCACGGAGGCAAAGAAGGCATCTAAGTCTACATGAAAATAAACTTTTTCCAGTGCCATTATTCTTTTCCCTGAGAAAGCTGCTGTCTGCCATGCTCGTAGACTTTTTCATCTTCATTCCAGACCCAGGCTTCTGCCCAGACTGTAAAGGAAGCATTCAGTGCGCTTGAAAAAATAATGTTCAGGCTGCCGTCAGGATTGTCCGGAATCTGAAAGTAAAATCTCTCATCTTTTTGAAGAACGCCATAGTTACTTTCGTAAATGGAAAATCCCCTCTTTCCTTCTGCGTAAACTGTATAGCGGGAAACTTTTTCTTTGGGAAGAATTTTTATGTGGTGTGAACTTATGTCCATGAACTCGCTTTCTGTATGTGTCATTGAAAAAAGTTTTTGAGAATCTTCGCATTCCCTCTGGTAAAGGGGAGTTTCTTTAACAATGTTTTTTCCAGAGGGGTAGAGGGTAAAGGAAATAATCATGAAGGCGGCTGAAATAAGAAGCACGGAAGTTCCCACGTCAAGGGCGGCTGCAGTTATCCTGTGTGTAAGATGAGTTTTTTCTCCCTG
>JAEEKM010000188.1 GCA_016282455.1 Treponema sp.
ATAAGCAAGTGCTTCTTTCTCAACCTTTACGGTTTCATTGTTAATCTGTTCCTGGATAATTGCAGGAAGCTCCACGGTTTTCTTGGCATTCACCGTAAGGCATGAGGAAAGCGCGAACAATGAGCACAGTCCGATTGCTCCTACGAATCCTTTTTTCATAAATCCTCCTTGCGCATATTTTTTACACGCAAATTTTTCTTTTTCCATGTTTTATTTTCACTCTGAATAAAAAAAAAAGAAAGTCAGTGGATTTTCTGAATGGTGTTATTTTTTTGGAAAAAGTGAATTATCGTTTTATGCAAAAAAAGCCGGTCACCTTTGTGGCAACCGGCAATTCTGTTTTACAGAAAAATTATTTAGCAAGCTTAGCCTTGTTCTTGTTCATGAGCTGAGTCTGAAGTTTCTGAACTGTTGCATAACCCTTGTCTTTTTTGTACTGGTTAAAGTCTGCAACAATCTGATCGAACTCTGCATCACTCTGTGCACGAATAAGGCTTGAAAGCACCTTACCCCAGCGTCTCTGAATTTCCTGATAAATCAAATCTTCGTCAGAACCAACTGCGAGTGTAAGTCCGTCATACTCTGCATAAGAACGAACGTAGGGGCGGGTCCAGAGCTGTGGCTGTCCGAGAGAAGGAGCATATTCTACACCCCACTGTGCCTGCCATGCTGTGTCCATGAGCATCCAGTAAGTGAAAAGAACGCCAACTTCTGTTTCCTGCTTGTTCTTGTCGTTTGAATCAAGATCCTTCATCTCTTTTGTAAGGGTTGGAACTCCGTCAATAACATTGTAGGTTTCACCGGGAATACCAAAGTTTGTAGCCATCTGTCCTTCTTCACTGATAAGGTATGTGAGGAACTGGATTGCACGGGCCTTGTCCTTACAGTTCTTGCTGATGAGGGTAATTGTCCATCCGGCAATGCTTCCGCCTGCAAGCTGTGGATCGTCACCCTTTGTATTCTTTGGTCCGTCTACTGCAATGTAAACAGTGTTGGGGTCACGTGCATAAAGGGCATTCTGCGGAGCCTGCATATCCCAGTTCTGATAAAGCATACAGAAGTAGCGTCCCTGGGCAGCTTTCTCTTCGATCTGGCTTCTCTTGTCAACGAAGATATCTGTGGGGATAAGTCCTTCTTCATGTGCCTTGCGGAAAGTCTTAAGCCATCTTAAGTACTCTGGATTTTCTGTAAGACCAAGGTTTACATCCTCATACTTTCCGTCCTGTTCAGGGCTGATTGCAAGGAAGTGAGAGAGGGTTGCCTGAAGCTGGCTGTTACCAACATCAGTGAACTCTGCTGTTCCAAAAGGAATAAGGGGTGTGCCGTTTACAACAGGGAACTTTTCCTTTGCAGCGCGGAGGGCTTTAAGGAATCCCTCGGGAGTAGTCATGTCGGGGCGGCCAAGTGCCTCATACATATCTTTTCTTACAAGGAAAGTTTCGTTTGAAGTAAGTTTTCCCTGATACTTTTCGTAGTCAGCGGGAGTGTAGCTTGCATTGGGGTAACCATAAACGTGTCCGTCTTCCTGGCGGTACCAGCCCAGTTTGTCAGGATTTGCAACCTTAAAGAAGTAAGGATCATACTTCTGTGCAAGTTCGTCCAGAGGATATACGAGATTGGAATCAATCATCATTGGAACCTGTCCCTCATACCATCCGAGTGAAATGATGTCAGGAAGGGCATCACCTGCAATCATTGTGTTAAGTTTTTCAGCTTCGTTACCGGCGGGCACGATAAAGTTGATGTTAACACCAGTTTTTTCCGTGATGTACTTTGACACCTTTGAGTCTCCCCAGTGACGGGCAAACCAGCTGAAGTTGATGTACCAGTCAAAAGTGATGGGCTTATCAGCGTTAAGTGTCCAGCCGGGAGTATTCTCATTTCCGGCAAGAGTTCCGTTTGAGTTTCCGCTGCCCTTTGAGCAGGACATGAGCCCCGCAGACAGAACAGCTGCAGCACACAAAGTAACTACAAGTTTCTTGTTTTTCATATTTCCTCCATTTATTAGCCTTTGATAGATCCCACAAGCATACCTTTAACAAAGTATTTCTGCAGGAATGGATATACACAAACAATAGGAAGTGTTGTCACAACCATTGTTGCAAGGCGCACTGACTGAGAACTAACCTGCTGTGCAGAGATTCCGGCAGGAAGGCTCACAACAGTTTTTGAAGCACTGGCACTTGCGATAATGCGGTACAGGAAGGTCTGGATTGGCTGAAGGTCAGCATTGTTAATGTAAATAACGCCAGTGAAGTAGTCGTTCCACTGTCCCACACAGTTAAAGAGGGCGATTGTTGCAAGCACAGGCATTGAAAGGGGCAGAATGATTCTGAAGAAAATCAGCATGTCATTTGCACCGTCAAGTTTTGCACTTTCTTCAAGACCCACTGGAAGTTCACGGAAGAAGGACATGAAAATAATCATGTTATAGAAGTTAAAGAGACTTGGCAGAACGTAAACCAGGAAGTTGTCGTAAAGACCAATGTTCTTGTAAAGAATGAAGGTTGGAATGAGTCCGCCGCCGAAGAACATGGTGATTGTACCGATGATCATGTAAACGCGGTTTCCCCAAATGTGCTTCTTTGAAAAAGCGTAACCTACCATTGCAGTAAAGAGAACACTACATACGGTTCCGATAAGGGTTCGGAGGATGGTAACTCCGAAAGCTTTAATAATGGACTTGTCCTGGAATACTGTCTTATAGCTTTCCAGAGTAAACTTGCGGGGGAAGAAGTAAATGCCGCCCCTGAGCGTATCTTCTGAATTGTTAAAGGAAACAATCACTGTATACCAGACAGGATAGAGTGCGCAGAAACACACAAGAATCATGAAAGCGGTAACGAACTTGTCTCCGATAGTACCTTTACCTAATTTTTTGTTCATCTCACTTTCCTCCTAGAACAATGATGTATCGTTCACTTTTTTGGTGACCTGGTTTGCAATTACAAGAAGACCTGTTGCAACAACAGACTTGAACAAACCGATAGCAGAAGCGTAAGAGTATCTCATGCTTCTCATGGCTGTAGTGAACGTGTAGATGTCAATCACATTAGATCTCTCGGAGTTAAGCGGGTTCCAGAGAACGAAGATCTGGTCAAAGTTAGAGTTAAGCAGCTGACCCACGGCAAGGATGAACATGATGATGATTGTTCCCTTGATAGACGGAAGTGTAATGGAGAAAATCTGCCTCAGGCGGGAAGCACCGTCAACCTCGGCAGCCTCATACATTTCCTGGTCAATACCACTGATAGCGGCAAGGTAGATGATTGCAGACCAACCCATTTCCTTCCACAAGTCAGAAAGCACTACAATGCCCCAGAAGTATTTTGGATAGGCAAGGAATGCAATGGGCTTGTCCAGAACACCGGCACCAGTAAGCAGCTGGTTAATAAGACCGGATTCATCAAGCCATGTGGTAAGGATACCGCCAAGCACAACCCATGAAAGGAAGTGAGGGAGGTAAGAAATAGTCTGAATTGCTTTCTTGAAACGGGCATTATGCACTTCGTTCAAAAGAATAGCAAAAGCGATAGGAATGGGGAAACAGATAAGAAGTTTTAAGAGACCAATTCCTATGGTGTTTGCCATGATGTTCACAAACTCTTCATCTTTAAAGAAGTTTATGAAGTGCTGGAAACCACCACTGGCAGCCCAGTCTGACTTAAGAAAAGCCCAGCTGAACAAAGGTGTGGTAATGCGGTAATTTTTCTTGAATGCAATGATAATACCGTACATTGGGGCATAGTTGAAAACCACCATCCAGAGAAGTCCAATCCATGCCATAATCTGAAGATAACGTTCTTCCTTGAGCCGCTGCCACAAAGTTTTTTTGTTGAGAGCGGTGGGTGTCAAGTTAGTTTTATTTTTTGCCATACTTCACCATCCTTATTTTGAGTATAGACCACCCCTTAAAAGAATGGTAGGAAGTACGTTTTCAGATTGGTATCACATTTTCGGTTTAACCGAAAAATAAAATTGACAACCGGGCAAGGTTCTTTTAATCTTAGAGTGGATAAATACAAATCATTGCAAAGGAGCATGACATGAAAAAACAGGCTTGCGGTTCGTTCACCACTTTGGACGGAGAGACTTTTTACAGGATTGAGAATTATGACTGCATGGAGGATTTCTTCATGACAATCACCAGTTCCAGCGACATCTGGAACTTCTGCTGGTCACAGGGTGGAATTACTGCCGGAAGGGTGAATTCTGACTTCGCCATCTTCCCTTACTACACAGCTGACAAGGTAAGTGATGCAAAACTTACCACCGGACACTACGCCGCCATTGCAGTTAATGGTAAAAACGGAACTGAAATCTGGGAACCCTTTGCATCTCTTCTTTCCGGAACAGGCAGCCGCTTTAAAAAAGAAGAGGGAATTACCCGCAACATATATAAGAATGCAAACGGAACAAAAGTCTGGTTTGAAGAAGTTAATGAAAAACTCGGTCTTTCCTTCCGCTACGGATGGACTTCTTCTGCAAAATTCGGTCTTGTCCGCCTTGCAAAAATAGAAAATCTTACCGGAGAGGCAAAAACCCTCTCTGTTCTTGACGGATGCCGCAACATCATGCCAGCCTGCACAGATGCTTCTTTCCAGAACAACAACTCCGTGCTTCTTGACGCCTACAAGCAGACTGACCTGGATGAAAAAGACAACATTGCACTTTTCTCCCTTTCTTCTGTTGTAACTGACAAGGCTGAACCAAGCGAAGGTCTTCTTGCAAACGTAAGCTGGTTTACCACAAAAGAAGCACTTCTTCTCCCCTCTTCCACCATTGAGGCTTTCTTTGAGGCAGAAGGTGACATTTCCAAACTCCAGGCTTCTAAAGTTGTAAAAGGTGAACGTGCCTCCTGCTTTATTGCCAGGTGCGTAAAACTCGGAGCAAAAGAATCTGACTCCTGGGAACAGGTGTTTGACACTTCCCTTACCCAAAGCCGTGTTGCAGAACTTGCAAAAACAATTGCTGACCGTAACGAAGCAAGAAAACTTCTTCTTGCAGACATTGATGCCGGTGAAAACCTTATGACAAGCTATCTTAAGGAAGCAGACGGTATTCAGAATACTGCCGCTACCATGACCAGCATTCACCACCAGGCAAACGTTATGTTCAATATTATGCGCGGCGGTTTCTTTGCAGACAACGGCAGAATCAATGCACCGGATCTTCTTGCCTTTATAAAGAGCCGTAACGAAGCAAAATATGAGGCTGCAAAAAAGGCACTTGGAGACCTTGCAGATAAGTATTCTCTTGAAAAAGACGTAATTCTTGAAAAAATCAGCGCAACTAAGGATGCCCAGCTTACCCGCCTTGCACTGGAATACATGCCTATCATTTTCAGCCGCAGACACGGAGACCCAAGCCGCCCCTGGAACCGCTTTAACATTCGTCTTCTTGACGCAGACAAAAACCCGATCCTTAACTACGAAGGAAACTGGCGCGACATCTTCCAGAACTGGGAAGCCCTGGCAATGAGCTACCCCTCATACATTCCCAACATGACCGCAAAGTTCCTTAATGCAATGACTGCAGACGGATTTAACCCCTACCGCATTTCACGTGCTGGTGTGGACTGGGAATGCCCCGAGCCCGACAATCCATGGGCACAGTACGGTTACTGGGGAGACCATCAGGTTATTTACCTTGAAAAATTCCTTGAACTCTGGAACAAGGCTGATTCTGCATCTTTCCTTGCAAGCTTGAACGATTCCCTTTACACAAGTTCAAACATTCCTTACCGCTTAAAGAGCTACGAGGAAATTTTAAAGGCACCGCATTCCTCAATCGCCTTTGACAAAAAACTGAGTGATGAACTTATTGCAAAGTCAAAGTCTTATGGAAGCGATGCAAAACTTGTTATGGCAAAAGACGGACAGCCGGCCCTTCTTTCCTTTACTGCAAAACTCCTTCAGATTGTAATTGCAAAAACTGCAAACCTTGTACCAGGCGGCGGTATCTGGATGAACACACAGCGCCCCGAATGGAACGATGCAAACAACGCACTCGCAGGATGGGGTCTTTCTGTGGTAACCCTCTGTTACCTTAACAGAATGCTCACCTTCCTTATTGACACTTATTCAAAGGCTGAACAGAAGTCCTTTACTGTTCCAAAAGTTATTGCAAACTGCTTTGCTGACCTTACAAAACTTTACAAGGGAACAGACATCAAAAAAGCAATCACAAGCGATAGTGAAAGAAAGGCATTTACAGACAGGGCAGGGAAGATTTTTGAGGCTGAAAGAAACGAGCTTTATGCAAAGGGTTATGAAGCAGGCTGCACGGAACTTAACCGTGAGGAACTGGTAGATTCCCTTAAGGCAATGCTTGACATGGTAAAAGAGAGCATTGTTGTGAACAAGCGTGAAGACGGACTTTACCACACTTACAACACAATGATTGCCTCTGGCAGCGGAATGAAGATTGTACGCCTGCAGGAAATGCTTGAAGGACAGGTTGCAGTTCTTTCTTCAGGACTTCTCGATTCTGACGAAACCCTTTCTGTTCTTAATGCACTCAAGAAGAGTCCCCTCTTTGAAAACAGACAGCAGAGCTACATTCTCTACCCCAACAAAAACCTTCCTTCCTTTATGGAAAAGAACAACGTCAGCGAAGAGAAAGTTAAGCCTGTAGCATCACTTCTTGCAAAGACCGGTAATGCAATTATGGAAAAAGACGTGAACGGCATCTGGCACTTTAACCCCTCTTTCCACAATGCCCGCATCATGGAAGAAAAAGTGCTTGCCCTTCCACAGGACAAAAAGCCTTCTGCAGAAGAACTTGCTGCACTTCACAAAATCTATGAAGACACCTTCTGCCACCAGAACTTTACCGGCCGCAGCGGAACTTTCTACGCCTACGAAGGACTCGGAAGCATTTACTGGCACATGGTTTCTAAACTTCTTCTTGCAGTACAGGAACACACACTCCTTGCCTACGAGACCGGGGATAAAAATGCAGCCGCCCTTAAGGATGCCTACTACGACGTACGCCGAGGTTTGAGCTTTAACAAGACACCGGAACTTTACGGAGCCTTCCCCTCAGACCCCTACAGTCATACACCAAGCGGAAAGGGTGCAAAACAGCCCGGTATGACAGGACAGGTAAAGGAAGAAGTACTTACCCGCTGGGGAGAACTTGGAGTTGGCATTACAGAAGGCAAGGCTCACTTTGCCCCGCAGATTCTTAATGCAGATGAGTTCTTTGCAGAAGGGGATGCTAAAGACAAACTCTGCTTCTCCTGGTGCGGAACTCCTGTTTCCTACACAAAGAGCACAGAGCCTGGCGTTACCCTCACCTTTGCAGACGGAAGCACAAGTGCCCACAACGGATGTGAACTTACGGCAGAAGAAACCAAAAAACTCTTTGCCCGTAACGGAAGCATTAAGCAGATTGATGTCTGCGTGAAGATGTAAAAAGGCACATAATTCTTAACAAAAGACGGCAGTTTGAAACCTTCAGCTGCCGTTTTTTTGTTAAGTTTTATTCCTTGCAGAAGATGCGTTTTCTCTCTATAATACACCCATGAAAATCAAAGAGATTCTCGATTCAAAAAAAGTTACTTTCTCATTTGAGATGTTTCCTCCAAAACAGCAGTCAAACTTTGACACTGTTGTAGATGCCGCAAAAGAACTAAGTTCACTTAAGCCTGATTTTATGTCCATTACCTGTGGTGCAGGCGGAACTACAAAAGTGAACACAGTGGAAATTGCAGGAAAAATCATTTCCTTTAACACACCTGCCCTTGCTCACCTTACCTGCGTAGGAAACACCTTGGACAGCGTAAAAGAAACAATCGCCGACATGAAAAAAGCAGGCATTGAAAACGTGCTTGCCCTTCGCGGAGACATTCCCCAGAACCTGGCACCGGGAGAAAGTGCCCTCTGCCCTGAACTGGCCCACGCAAGCGACCTGGTACCTCTTTTAAAAGAAGCAGGATTTTGCGTAGGAGGAGCCTGTTACCCGGAAGGACACCCCGAAAGTGCAAACCGCGACGACGACATTGAAAACATGAAATACAAAGTAGAAGCCGGCGTGGATTTTCTTACCACACAGATGTTCTTTGACAACAACATGCTCTACAGTTATCTTTACAGGCTGCAGTCAAAAGGCATTCACGTTCCGGTACTGGCAGGAATCATGCCCATTACAAACTCAAACCAGGTAAGCCGCATGATAAAACTTTCAAACGCATTTGTTCCCCAGAAACTGCTTTCCATCTGCGACAAGTTTGCAGACAAACCGGATGCAATGCGGCAGGCAGGAATTGCCTATGCTACAGACCAGATTATAGATCTCATTTCAAACAGTGTAAGTGGCATCCACATTTACACAATGCATAA
>JAEEKM010000189.1 GCA_016282455.1 Treponema sp.
CCCTTAAGTCCCTTTATGAGAAACTGCGTTGCAGTGGCAAACTATTTGTATTTTATTGTAAGAAATTTAATTCCCCTTGTTTATCTTCTTTTTTTAATGGCCCTGATAAAAACAAGATTCAGCATAAGAAAAAAATACATGAAGGCAATTGTCTTTTTCCCCTATTCCGTGGTGATTTTTGTTCTTCTTGCCAATCCCTTCCATCAGAAAGCCTTTGTCGTTACAGCCACAGAAGGTTACGTGAGGGGACCTTTACTGTCTGTTTTTTATGCAGTCTCACTTTTGTATTCTCTTGTAGGAACTTTTTATCTCATTTACAGCTTCCGTTTCCTTCGCCTGGGAAAATGGCTTGCCCTTATGTCCATGTACATTCTTTCCTTTGTGGGTATTTTCATCCAGCTTTTCTTCCCCAATGTGCTGATTGAAATTTTTTCTACCGCCATTGCACTGCTTCTTATTATTCTTATGGTGCTGCGTCCGGAGGAAATTACAGACACAAATGTTGGTCTCCCCAGCTGGAAGGCCTACTGCGACGAACTTTACAAAATTACCCGCATTCATCGGCCTGTTCAGATTGATGTAATCAAGTTCATAAATGCAACGGAAGTCCGCGAGTATCTGGGTGAAGAAAAATTTAACGCCTATATCATGCAGATTGTTAGGGAGATTGAAAAACTTGCCCGCCGTAAAAAGCTTGTAATCGACATGTATTATGAGGCTCCCGGTCATCTATATTTTATTTTTGATGCTGACTATCTTGATGAATTCTACATGGAAAAACAGTTTGCTTCTCTTGTAAATGAAGTGCGCGCTGCAACTCAGGAAGTTGAAAAAAGCGGTGTTTACCTGAGGGGACGATTGTGTACGATTTTCTATCCCCGCGATTTGAATGACGAGTCTACAATCATTCAGTTAGGTCACTTCTTCCATGAACTTATTCCTGAAGGACAAAAGTCTGTTAGGGCAGAAGAACTTGTGGGAACAAGAAAATATGAACTCACTGCAAACATGGCATCTATCTTGAATCGTGCCAACCGTGAAAAACTTTACGAACTTCATTACCAGCCCATTTTTGATCTGGAAACAAAAACTTTCCGTTCTGCAGAAGCCCTTGTCCGCCTTAACGATCCTTACTTTGGAGAAGTGCAGCCTTCTGTTTTTGTTCCACGTGCAGAAGAAAGCGGTGCCATTATCCGAATAGGTGATTATGTTCTTGATCAGGTTTTCCGTTTTGTTTCTGAAACTAACTTTAAGGAACTAGGCCTTGACTATGTGGAAATAAATCTTTCTGTTTCCCAGTGCTTCCAGGTGAATCTTCCTGACAAAATTTTTGCCCTGCAGAAAAAATACAATGTGAATCCTTCCTGCATTAACTTTGAAATTACCGAGACTACCTACAGTGACATTGGTAATGTGGCAAAGAAAAACATTGAGTGCCTTGTAGAAGCAGGTTATTCTTTTTCTCTTGATGATTATGGTACTGGTTTTTCTAACATGCAGAGAATCATGGGACTTCCGATTTCCATTGTTAAACTTGACAAGTCTATGATTGACCAGATTTACACTGAAGACGGAGCATCTCTTGTGCGGAACACAATCAAAATGATGCGTGACATCCGCATGCATGTTCTTGCCGAAGGTGTAGAAGAAGCTGAACAGCTTGAAAAACTCATGCAGATGGACTGCAATTACATCCAGGGCTTTTATTTTTCCAAACCACTACCGGAAAAACATTTTGTCGAGTTCCTGAGGGAACACAATCACCGGGGCGAATAAACCCTTTTCTTCTTTGTCATTAGTAAGTGTTAATGGGAACCTGCCACTGCACTTCCGCGCTATCTGTCACAGGTCCTGCCGCGGTTGTAGGCGAACCTTAGGCGGACTTTATGTTTTGAACCCACAATCTTGTTTTTATTTTTTTGATTACTGCGGCTACAAAACGGCACCCGTGCCAGTTAACGCTCCGTTCCATGGCAGGTTCCCGTTACAATTATTCTTCCTTCGAAAAAACTTTTATGTTAACAAATTGTGGGTGACAAATATTTTTAGGCAATCATTTATGAAACGAAAATAAAAAAGTACGCTGAAACGGAGCAGAGGTTCCGATTGCCGGCGCATTTGTGCGGGAGGGAGCGTAGCGACCTTGATACCTATTCCCGCACTCGTGCGACGGCGGTCGGGTTCTCTGCGGGAGTGTAAGCGTACTTCTTAATATTTATTTACAAATGTTTGTTTCCATTAACACTTGTCACCCACAAGTATATCCCTTCCCTTTACATTGCCATTCCTATGTTGTAAAATTATCCCATGAAACTGACAAAAGAATCATACAGAAAAATGAATGCCACCTACAATACCATTTTTGATGAGTGGCAGAAAATTGAAGAAATGGATCCCGATGTTTTCCAGCAGCTGAACACTTCTCTGGTTTTGCTTGACGGAGTGCTTGATGCATTAAAAGCCGCCGCAACAGAGGAGTCTCCTGCAAAGGATAAGCCGGTCTCTACCGAAGGTTTTCAGGTTTTTTAAGGAAATAGATTATGACAATTTTTCAGGGAATACTTCTAGGACTTTTACAGGGAATTGCAGAGTTCCTTCCAATCTCTTCTTCAGGTCATCTTGCCATTGCCCAGCATCTCTTCGGGCTTGGTGAGATACCTCTTTTGTTTGATGTTTTTCTTCATCTTGCAACCCTTTGCTCCGTAGTCCTCTTTTTCAGAAAAAAAATATGGGCCCTTCTCTGTGCTTTTGGAAGACTCATTGCCCGCCGTCCTGCACCTCTTAAAACAAAAGACCTGTATGGAAAAGAAGTGGAACTTACTCAGGAAGAAGCTGTGCTTGCAGAAAAAAACTGGAGGACCTACATTCTTGCAATCATCCTTGCAACCCTTGTTACAGGCGTGATTGGAATCGTAACGGAAAAATGCATTGGAGAACTTCCACTTCGTTTTGTTTGTGCAGGTTTTATTTTTACTTCAATACTTCTTGTGCTTTCTTCTATCGTAGAAAAAAAACGCTCACAAAAAAATGAAGCGCCTACACAGGAAAATAAATCCCCCTCCTGGTGGCAGGCACTTCTTATCGGTCTCTGGCAGGGAATAGGAACTTTACCTGGAGTTTCCCGCAGCGGTTCAACTATTTCTGGCGGTCTCTTCTGCGGCGTGAACAGGGCGGTTGCAGGTGAGTTTTCCTTTATAGTTTCCATTCCTGCAATACTCGGAGCCTTTATTCTTGAACTAAAAGATTTGGGCGAGGTGGGAACTTCTGTTGGGGTAGAGCCAGTTCTTGCAGGATGTTTTGCAGCCTTTGCATCAGGCTACATTGCCCTTACCTGGCTTATGAAATTGATTAAAAAAGGTAAGCTCGAATGGTTTGCCTGTTATCTTATTCCGGCAGGAATTCTCGGTTTGATTTTCCTGGGTTAAACTAGATTTGTAATAAGGAGATTTTTCATGAAAAAAATTATTGCCTTTCTTGCACTTGCTTCTCTTCTTTCTGTATCTGTATTTTCGCAGGAGTCTTCCGGCGAAAAAGAAAAACTTTTA
>JAEEKM010000190.1 GCA_016282455.1 Treponema sp.
CCTCTCAAACAGTAAAACTCAGGCGCAGCCTTAAAGAACTTGCAAAAAATAAAATCGTAATCATTTCGACCCATAATATTTTTGAAGCAGAAGAACTTTGCCAGAAGATCTATGTCTTAGGCAGGGGAAAAATTCTTTCTTCAGGCTCCATAGAAAATGTAATTAAAGAAAGTGGAAAAACTTCTTTGGAAGAAGCCTTTCTCACTCTCACAGGAGAAGAATAATGCTCCGTCTCTATAAAGCTCATTGCAAAAAACTCTTATTTTCTCCCTTTACATATTTTCTTTCTGCCGCCTTTACCATTTTCTGCACGCTGCAGTATTTTCTTTTGACAAAGTTTTTTACCCCCCTTGGCTCAAGCGACCTGCACCGCTATTTTTCATCCATGCCTTATGCCGCAATTTTAATTATTCCCGCCTACAGCCAGGCACTTTCTTTTACTAAAAAAGAACTGGAACTTCCTTTTTCATCCTTTGAATTAGTCTTTTCAAAAATTCTCTCTTTATTTACAACATTCATTCTTCTTTCACTCATACCAGGTCTTGTCCTTCCCATAACCGTATCTTTTTTTGGCAAAGTGGATTTTGCCCTTACGGTCACCGGCTATATGGGTCTTTCCATATACCTGCTTTCATCTTTTTCCCTTTGTGTTTTCTTTTCTTTCCTTTTCCAAACCCCCGCCGTTTCTTTTATAATAAGCGCCTTGCTTCTTCTTGCCACACATACAATGCACATGCTGCCTCAGGTCATAAACCTAAATCAGGGCCTGTCCTCTTTAGTGCAGTATTTTTCATTTGCCTGGCACTTTGACACTTTTGGAAAGGGCATCCTGGATACAAGGCACATTTGCTTTTATATTCTTACAAGCGGATTTTTTTATTTTCTTTCCATACTGGCTTTAAACAAAAAACGGGGAGTACTTTCTCCTTTTACAAAAAAACTCCTCTTTCCTTCTCTGGTTTGCCTTTTACTTTTGTTTTTTAATACATCCCTTTACTATGCAAGGGCAGATTTTTCTGCGGGTAAAGAATTTTCAGTGAGCGATTACAGTAAGAGCCTGCTTTCTCATGCCGAACAGCCGGTAAATATCCGCTATTACAGAAGTCCTTTATTAAAAAATCTCTATCCACAGATTCATGATGTAGAAGAATACTTAAGGATTTATGCAGAAGAGAATTCACTTGTAAAACTTTCTCTTCTTGACCCTTCCAAAGATGATGAAAAGCTTAACAGCCTTGGCATACAGGCACAGAGTCTTCAAACTGCAAGTGGCGACAGCACTTCCTATGCAAGGGTTTATTCAGCCGTAATCTTGGATTATCTTGATGAAAGCGAAGTAATTCCCTTTGTTTTAGACACCCGTACCCTTGAATATGATTTAACTTCCCGCATGAGCAGCCTTCTTACAGGAAGAAAACGTTCCCTTCAGGTGCTTGTAGGAAACGGAATGAAACTTTCAGAAGATTATTCTTATGTAAAACCCTGGCTTGAGTCACAGGGATTTTCTGTTCAGGAAACCTTTATGCCTTCAGAATGTTCAGGTTTTACAAAGCCTTCTTTTGCTCTTTTTCCACAGGTGCCGCTTCTCTTATTGGGCAGCGTTCATTTTGAGTACGGCGACAGTCTTGCCCTTATGGAACGCATCAGGCAGGGCTCAAAAAATTTTATTGCTACCACCCCTTATACCATTGACCTTGCAAACGAATGGCAGGTAATTGAAGCGCCCCAGGATGATGTAATTTATCAGCTTGAATCTTTTGGTATACACTTTGCAGACACCCTTACTGCAGACATATCTAATTTTCCTCTTTCCATGTATTCTGATTCAAATGCGAATGGAGAAAGTGCGGCCCCCCGTACAGAATATGTAAATTATTCCCTCTGGCCGGTGCTCCTTCCGCAAAAAAATGCCCCGAATGGAATGACCTCTTTCTGGCCTTCGAGCCTGAATCTTTATTCTGATGTGGCAGAAATGGAAAACTTTACCCTGGAGCCATATCTTGTAACAAGCAGCGGGGCCTGGCTTTATGAAAAAGCGGGTAAGACTTTTGTTACAAACCCCTTTGCAGTTCCCCTTTACCCGGAAAACAAAGAACTGCTTGGTCAAAAAAGTCTTGCCGCCCTGTTAAAAAGAGACGGAGAGCCTTCTACAATAGTCTGGGCAGACCAGTACAGCTTAAATTCTTCCCTTATTGCCTTTACATCTTCCCAAACGCCGGATTTACGAAGTCTTTCTTTTTTAAGTGACAGTCTATTACTTCTTAACGGAGAAGCAGATCTTTTATATCTAAAAAATAAAAACATTCAGGACACCTCCCTTTCAAAAGTGAGCCCTGAAGAACTTTCCTCATCTGCTTTTGCAACAATTACACTGACTTTATTTATTGAAGCTGCCCTTATCGCAATTTTTGCAATAACAATATTTATCCTGCGCAAAAAACGGAGGCTTTTATGAAAAAAATATCTGAAAAAAAAGCGCTGCTATTCTTTTATGCATTCGATTTAATTCTTCTTGTCCTTGCCTTGCTGGCCCTTATGCCAAAGGGGAAAAGTAAGGGGAGTGTAGAGCGCTCTATTGTTTCAAAAGAAATGCTTCCTCTGGTAGAAAAAATTACCTTATCCAAACCTGACGCAAATGGAAGGGAAAGCCTTGAGTTTTCTCGTGAAAAAGAAAGTTCTTATTGGACTGGTTCTGATTCTTTTTCTGCCTTTCATTACCGCTGGCCCGCAGATAATCAGGCTGTAGAACATCTGCTTTCTGAACTTACAGACCTTCAGCTGCTGGAAGTAAAGGCTAAGGGGAAAAAATACTTTAAGAGACTGGGGCTCGATGAAAGTCATTCTTTTGTCATAAGTCTCTGGGCAGGGGATGAGAAACTTTTAACTACAGTTTCCTTTGGCTATGACGACCTGCTTACTCAAAAAATCTCCCTTGTTATAGACCAGGACGAAAACGTTTATGAAGGTAAAGCTTCCATAAAAACATATTTAAAGACAATCGAGAGTTTCTGGTCTGATCCCTTTGTTTACCCCCAGTGTCTTACAGGCTACAACCGCCTTGAATCTGAAAAACTCCTGCGTCACGGAGAGCTTTGCATACTTGAGCCTGCAGAAAACATTCAGCCGGATTTAGTCCTTAAGAAGGATTTTGAAAATGGAAGTGAGGCAAAGTTTTCCCTTTATGCCTATAACAATGAGTTTGTGGTTATTCCGGTTTTTAAAGCAGGTCCTGCTTTTTCTGAAAAAGACAAAAGTCTTCTTGAAGGCCTTAATTACCGCTATCTTTTAAGTGAATGGACAGTCAACCGCCTAAAAGAGGAGACTAAGTAATGGCAAGTTCTTCTTCTTCGTCTCCTTCCTTAAACAGATTTTTGGAATGGGCAGACTCTTATTTAAACTTTGAGAGAACCCCAAAGAAGAACATTTTCTGGCTTGATACCATGGAGTTTTTTTGTAAAAAACTAAATTCTCCGCAAAAAAGCTTTAAGTCTTTTCATGTAGCTGGTTCTAAAGGGAAGGGGTCTGTTTCTCTTTTTTTAGCCTCTGTTCTTAAAGAAGCAGGTTTTAAAACAGGACTTTACGCTTCTCCCCATATACTGGATTTTAGTGAAAGAATAACCCTCTGCGGAAAACCTTTTCCTGAAAAAATCTATGAGGCTTCTACCAGGGAACTGATGGACTGCGTAGAGTCAACGCCACTTGAAGAACTTCCCGGAGAGAGACCTGTTACCTGGTTTGAACTGGTTACTTTGCTTTCCTTTTTGTGCTTTAAGAAGGCAAAGGTTGACTGGGCAGTTTTTGAAGTAGGGCTGGGCGGCAGGCTGGATGCTACAAATGTAATAAAACCTGAATGTTCTTTAATTACCCCCATTGAGCTTGAGCACTGCGAGTTTTTGGGAAATACTCTCGAAGAAATTGCATTTGAAAAAGGCGGTATAATAAAAGAAGGGATTCCTTGTGTGATTGCAGAGCAGCAGAACGAAAGTGTAAAAAATACCTTCCTTAAAATCTGTCAGGAGAGGAATTCTCCTGTGATTTTTGTTGAAGAAAGTTCCAAAGTTAATGAAGTTGTCTACAAAAACATACTAACTAACGATAGTAAGTCAGAAAAAACAGGTAAATCTACCAAACGTTCGGTAGGTAAAAAACTTCCGCTTGTTATGCAAAGCACTTTATCTTCTAAATTTTTTACAAAAAGCATAGAACCGACCCTTCGTTTACCGGGAGATTTTCAGGCAAAAAATGCACTTGAGGCTGCTCTTGCAATAAAACATATTTTACCCCAAATTGACGAAGCGGTTATTGAAAAAGGTCTTTCTCAAGCCTCTTTATGCGGACGTTTTGAAGCCCTTTACCGGCTCCCTGCTTTTAAGGATCTACCCTTTCTGGTTATGGACGGAGCCCATACCCCCCGTTCCCTGTCCTTTACTCTTTCTACTTTTCATAAGTACCATACCGGCCCCGCAGCCCTTTTGTTTGCCTGCGCTTCAGATAAAGACGTTGAAGGCATGGCTTCTCTTATTGCCTCGGATTCCTCTTTTGCTCCGGAAAGCATTTTTTACACAAAGCCCGGTTTAATTAAAGCCTCAGACTTAGAACGCGGAGAGAGGGCTTTTTCATCCCTGGGCCTAAACGTAAAAGCCAATCCTGATTATGAAAAAACAATTGCAGAAGCCTTTGACTTTGCCTCCAAAAATAACGTGCCCCTTTTAGTTACCGGCTCCTTTTATTTAATTGCAGAAGTTAAAATATTCCTTGAAAAAAGCACATTCAGGGGTTAAAATATAACAAATGGATGCTCTTGTTCTGGAACAGCTGATTACTTTTGCCGCAGCGCTTCTTTCGCTTTTATGTATTATACTTCTTATCAGACAGCCCGACTCAAACGAGATGAAGCTTGCAACCACATATTCCATTTTCTCCTTTATTACCTGCATGGGTTACCTGGGAATTCTTTACTCCGGTAATTCTATCCTGCTGCTCCTGTATTCTGTTAAGGTTAAGTATTTTGGTGCCCTTGCTTTGTTTACCACAATGACGGGCTATATGCGCTATGTGAACATTAAGGTACCCCGTTTTATAAGGGGGCTGGCTTATGCACTTTTTGTTTTTATCATGCTCATGGTACTTGCTGTTGGAACCCCTGCCGTTCCTGTTATTACCGACCCCTCCAGTTACCTCAGTTTCATGCGCTTCTGGTTCTTTAAGAGCTATTTCCCTGCCACAACCAAGGGAGTTCCCTATCTTTACAAGGTAAATGCCTGGGGACATACGCTTTTTATTTTCTGTTCTGCTGCCTACATAATAACCCTGCTTTTTGCCTATATCCGCAGTATGGTTAAAAAACAGTTTGTGGACAAGGTGAACCTTACCCTGTTAACCGTGGTTCTTGCAATTCCGGTTTTCTGCTATCTGCTGGAAAAAATAGTTTCCCGTCTTTCCGGTATTGAAACCAATCCTTTTGTTCCACTGGGTTTTGTTTTATCCAGCCTGATTTTTGTTTACCTGGTGCTGGTCCGCCACTTCTGCGACGTAAACATGCTTGCAACTTCCACTCTTTTTGATTCCCTTAATGTGCCCCTTATTATTCTGGATTCCCGCAAGCGCATAACCAACATGAATGACCTTGCCACCCGGCTATTCCCCGGTCTTGATACAGAACTGATCGGTGCTAATGCAGAGGGTTTTCTCCCTGAATTTTCTGTTCTCGTGGAAGACCTGCTTCGCTTCGGCCACACCCTGCACCCCGAGGAAGATTTTATCCGTGTGGATGAAAAAGCCTTTCAGCCCCGCATAAACCCCATCATCGCAAACGGTAAAGTTCAGGGCTACCTTATCTGGCTTGAAGAAGTGTCACTTTTTTATCACTACAAAGAACTTCTGGATCATGAAGTAAGTAAACAGACTCTGGAACTCCAGGACAACGTGAACCGCATGCGAATTATGCGTGACCAGATGGTTCTGGGCTTTTCTTCCATTTCTGAACATCATGACCTTTCCTGCAAGGGACATGTACGCCGTACTGCAAACTACACCGAGGCAATTGCACGCCAGCTTTACGAAGACAAAGTATTCCCCCTGCAGATAGACCTTCCCTTTGTAGAAAGAATCGGTCAGATTGCCCCTCTGCACGATATTGGTAAAACTTACATTGACCGCGGTATTTTAAACAAAAAAGCAGGCCTTACCCCCGAAGAAAGGGAGATTATGGAAAGCCATACCGTAATGGGAGCTGAGTTTATTGACCTTACCATGAAACACTGTGTAGACCCCCTCTATGCCCAGATGGCACATGACGTGGCTTTAAGTCATCATGAATGGTGGGATGGCAGCGGTTACCCCGATAAACTTTCCGGTGAACAGATACCTCTTTCTGCCCGTATTATGGCA
>JAEEKM010000191.1 GCA_016282455.1 Treponema sp.
ACTCCGTATGCTCATGCAGCTGGCGGATGTTGCAGAAATTGTAATTGTAATCAGCGCAGTCGATATTGAAAAAAATAAAGTAAGAAGCGATCTGGGCATTACCTATGACAAGGATGTGCTCCGTCTGCGTGATGAATTCCAGAACCGCGGACTTATGGTGGGAAGTGTTGTCATTACCCATTACACAGGTCAGGAAGCGGCTAAAGTATTCCGTTCAAAACTCAAGAAGATGGGCATAAAAGCCTACTATCACTATACCATTCCTGGTTATCCTTCAAACGTTGCCCTTATTGACAGTGACGAGGGTTATGGAAAAAACGATTATATAGAAACAAGTCGTCCTCTTGTGGTTGTAACAGCTCCCGGCCCTGGAAGCGGAAAAATGGCAACCTGTCTGAGTCAGCTTTACCACGAAAACAAGCGGGGTGTAAAAGCAGGTTACGCTAAGTTTGAAACTTTCCCAATCTGGAACCTTCCTTTAAAACATCCGGTAAATCTTGCTTACGAAGCGGCAACTGCAGACCTTAACGACGTGAACATGATTGACCCCTGGCATCTTGAAGCCTATGGAAAAACCACCGTCAACTACAACCGCGACATTGAAATTTTCCCAGTGCTTGATGCAATTTTCAAGGGTATTTATGGAGATAACCCCTACAAGTCTCCCACAGACATGGGCGTTAACATGGCGGGCTACTGCATTTATGATGATGAAGCCTGCTGTGAGGCAAGTAAACAGGAAATCATCAGACGCTACTACGAAACCCTTAACCGCATTGTGGAAGGCAACGCTTCTGAAGAAGAAGTGAGCAAAATAGAACTGCTTATGAAACAGGCTGGAGTTACAACAGACTCACGCCCTGTTACGGTTGCCGCAAAAGAACGCGCCGCAAAATCTAAAGTGCCCAGTGCTGCCATTGAACTTTCTGACGGAACAATCATCACTTCAGAAACTTCTGACCTTTTGGGAACAAGTGCAGCCCTTATCCTTAATGCAACAAAACATCTTGCCGGCCTTGACCACAAAACAAAACTTATTCCAAAGGAAATGATTGAGCCAATCCAGCAGATGAAAGTTACTTACTTAAGTGGAAAAAATCCCCGTCTCCACACAGACGAAGTTCTTGTTGCCCTTGCAATGCTTTCACGTAAAGATGAAAACTGCCGTCTTGCAATAGAACAGCTTCCAAAACTTCGCGGATGTCAGGTGCACACAAGTGTCATGCTTAACGAAGTGGACAGAAAGATTTTTAAGAAACTTGGTGTCATGCTCACCTGCGAACCTGTAAGTAAAAAACAGAAACCGCTTATCGGTTAGGGTTTTATTAAAAATTGAATATCTGTCTTTTTTCACAAGAAGAAATTTCACAGCCTCTTCCCCTGAGGGACAGACGTGCAGAACACATTCTAAAAGTTCTCCACAAAACTGAAGGGGATGAGTTTGCGGCAGGAATAATTGACGGTCCTTCCGGAACTGCAAGAATCACTTCTATTGAGCGCACTGAAGAAAAATCTTCTGACGGAAGAAAGGTTTACTCCGGCGGCTTTATTCATTTTACTTTTACTGCTACCGGTGAGGGAAAGCCCCTTTACCCGCTTGTAATGATAATTGGTTTTCCACGGCCCATACAGCTTAAACGCCTGCTGCGGGATATGGCAGGTCTTGGTGCAGGTGAAGTGCATCTTGTTGCCACGGAGCTGGGTGAAAAATCCTACCTTAAGTCTGACCTTGCAACTACAGAGGCTGGAAGACAGATGCTGCTTGAAGGAACGGAGCAAGCCGCCGGAACCCATGTACCCTTATTGCAAAAGCATTCTTCTCTTTCGGAGTGTATATCTTCTCTTGAGTCCCGTTTTCCAGAAAGGGCACTTCTTGCTTTGGACAACATCCGCCCTTCAGCCAGTCTTGGTGCCTGGTTCTGCAACAATGAAACCAAAGGTAAAACACTTATTGCCGCCATAGGAAGTGAAAGGGGCTGGACAGAAAAAGAACGGAATCTTCTTGAAGCAAAAGGTTTTGTCCGCCTTTCCATGGGAAATCGTGTTCTCCGCACGGAAACCGCCGCTACTGTGGCTGCCAGTGTCATTTTAAATGAAATGGGATTTCTCTCTTGAAATTTTAATTCTCATCCCTTACACTAATTCCAACAAAAAGTTATTAAACAGGAGAATAAAATGAAAAACAAATTTATGCCGCTTGCAGCAGTGGCAGCCCTTCTTTCTTCACTGGTAATGCTTGCTTCCTGCCAGACTACAGAAAGTGCTTCTTCTTCTAAGCCGGCTCAGACTGGAAAAAAGAACATTGTTGTTCTTCACGGAAGTGAACAGAATCCGCTTAAACTGCAGGAAAAACAGATGCTTGTTCTTGCAGAAGATTTTTCTAAAAACGAAAAGCTTCCCCTTTCAAACTGGAGCAAAGTTCGCATGACAAGTGCCTTCCTTGATGCCTTAAAACTCCACGAGTATTTTACTAACGAAGAAAAGTATGAACTTATGTGCTGTCTTTTTGATGACCTTCCCCAGGTTGAAAAAGGAATGCTTGTGCGCGAAGTAAGGGTTGGTGCTTTCTTCAGTCAGGGTAAGGATGATGTAGGAAGAAACCTCATTGTCCGAATTGGCATTTTCCCTTCAGAAAAGAAAGCAGAAGAAAAGGAGAGCCGTGTAGATGCAGTGGTCATGCTGCTTACAAATGCCCTTAGCGTTAACGGAGAGATTATGAGGGGTCAGGGTGCCTTCCTCAAC
>JAEEKM010000192.1 GCA_016282455.1 Treponema sp.
ATGCTCTGCAAGATTTGCCGTCACTGCGGTTTGTGCGAAGGAGACGGTTCATTTTCTGTTGATGAAAAAACTCTCATTGTTGCTTCTGGAACTTTTGAAAAAAAAATTCCGGGGGATTCCTCTGCCCTGCCGAATGAAATTGGAATTGCAGTGGACATGGGAACAACAACCCTTGCCCTGCGTGCCTATTCCTTAAAAACAGGAGAACTTCTTTCTGAGCGCAGTCAGGAAAATGCCCAGCGTGCCTTTGGAAGTGATGTGGTCTCCCGTGTAAATTATGCCCTTAAAAAAGAAGGACTTGAGCTTTTACATAATACTCTTCTTGAACAGATTGCTTCTCTTTCTGAGTCCCTTGTGCGTGAAGCCAAAGCACTTCTTCTTTCCAAAAGAATCGGCCGGGCAAAAGTGACCCGTATGGTTTTGTGCGGAAACACAACAATGGAGCGCTTTTTTACCAATAAAAATATGGAAGGGCTTGCCTCTTTTCCTTTTACTACTGACAGTGAGTTCGGTTCGTCACTTTTAGCAAAAGATTTTTTCCCTGATTCACAGCTTCTTTCCGAAGCAGAAATATTTATTTCACCCACGGTGAGTGCTTTTGTTGGAGGCGATACCGTCTGTGCCCTGCTTGCATCTTGTCTTTTTGAAAATAAATTTTCCGGTAAGGCAATGCTCTGTGACCTTGGAACAAATTGTGAACTTGCCCTTTGTGATTTTGAGTCAGACAAAATTACTGCAACTTCCTGTGCGGCAGGTCCCGCTTTTGAAGCCCAGGGAATAAGCTGTGGAATGAGTGCAAGTGAAGGTGCCATAACTTCAGTCTGGTTTACAGATAAGACCTGTCACTCAAGTGTAATTGGCGGAGGTCAGGCAGAAGGACTTTGTGGAACAGGACTTCTTTCTTCCATTGCCGCACTGGTAAAAGAAAATATTCTCTTAAAAGACGGCTCGTTTTCTTCCGGGCAAACTGACTTTTATTTTTCTGACAGAGTTTTTCTTTCTCAAAAAGACGTGCGCAGTTTTCAGCTTGCAAAAGCGGCGGTTCGTTCGGGACTTGATTACCTTTGTGAAAAAAACTTCATAAATGAAAAGGAAAAGATTCCCCTTTACTTAGTGGGCGGGTTTGGAACAAAACTTTCTGTAAGTGATGTTGAAACTTTGGGAATGATTCCCGCTCACCTTTGCAGGGAGATTCATCAGACTGGAAATGCGGCGCTGGATGGTGCTTCCCTTTTACTTACAGATTTTTCTCTCCGTGAAAAAGCAAAAACTCTTGCAAAAAAAACGCTTTCATTAAATCTTGCAGAGTCAGACGGATTCCAGGAACGCTTTCTTCGTTCACTTGCCTTAGAGAAATAAAAACTAAAACGAAAGTACTTCGTTAAATATCTGAATGGCATACTGATCTGTCATTCCGCTGATGTATTCAATCACGCACTTTTCCCAGCTTTCCATTGAGTGAACGTCAAAAACTTCCCTTGTTCTGTAACGCAGGATTTTCTTTTTTCCAATGTCGTAGTTTGAATAGCGGATAACCCAGTCAAGAAAAGTTTTTCCAAGATTAGGTGTGTAACGCAGGCACTGTTCCAGACGATGGTTGTCTGCATAAGGGAAGGAGCGCATGAGGGTTCTGTAAATTGTTCCCAGAATGTTTTTTGCATAACTCTGGAATTCCAAAAGGCGCCAGTGGTTGTAAATGTTTGAAAAACTAAACTGCTTGAGCTCAGTGATGAAATCAAAATAGGGCTGACTGAAACACAAGCCTTTTTCCACAGTGGTTTGTTCACAGAGGTCTACAATCATGTCGTTAATGAGAACGGTGGTGTTCACTGCTCTTCCTGAACGGTGCACTCCGTTTGTGGTGTGGTCGCTTACGCTTTTTCCAAAACCAAGTGTGCCTGCAACAATCTGCCTTAGTTCACGGTAACTTCCCATGTCCAGTATGTGATAGATTCTTGCGTCTTCCATGTCCCGTCCAAGAAAGGCAATTTTATCGCTGAGTTTTACCACACAGCCTTCCCAGGTGTAGGGCTGAACAAGTCCCGGCCGCATTATTTCGTAAAGGTCAATGTTTTTTTCTCTAGGCTGTATTCCCTGCTGGTCTATTTCTCCGCAGTGGCAGATAAGTCCGTCTCTCACTCCGTAAGTGAGGTTTAAGTTTTGTTCGGCTCCGTCCGGGTCCTGCAAAGTGTCAATGTAGTCTGCAAAAAAAAGTGAGTTTCTTTCATGCCAGAATTTTTTAGGAGCATTCTTTCCTTCCTTTTTATTCTGCATGAGTTCGTTTAAAATCATTTCACCCGTGTGACCAAAGGGAGCGTGTCCTATGTCATGACCGATTGCAATGGCACTTGTGAGTTCTGTGTTTAGACCAAGATATTTAGCAATGGTAGTGGCAACGCTTGCAACATGGTTAACGTGTTCCATTCTTGTGCAGACATGATCATTGTGGGGCGCATAAAAAACCTGTGTCTTGTGCTTGAGCCTTCTGTAAGATTCACAGTGCAAGAGCCTTGTGTAGTCCCTTTCAAATTCACTTCGTATGGAATTGCCCCGGTTGTAAAGGGGAGTCTCACGTGCAATGCAGTTTTCCCAGTGGGGGTTTTCTTCGTCCATTCTTACAGAAACAAGTGCATCTTTCATGTATTTATTATAGCATTTTTTTTTGTGTACATGAACCCCGTTTATTTTGTAATCCACATCTACCATCTTATACAAAAAAATGCTATTCTACATTCATGGCAAGTATAAAAGAACAAAAAAAACAAGTGCGAAAAGAGATGAAATCCCGCCTGCTTTCACTTACTAAAGAAGAAAAAAAACGGCAG
>JAEEKM010000193.1 GCA_016282455.1 Treponema sp.
TCTTCTCCATTTGTAAAAGAAAATTTTATTGCATAGGTGTATTCGTTTTGAGGGAAGTTTACATCTACATTAAATTTTGCTTTTCCAGAATTTTTTTCAAAAAGAATTTCTTCTTGTGCCGGCAAAGTAAGAGTCGGAAAGTTTACGCTGTCTGACTTGGGGTGATCTATTCCATTGTAAAAAATATATGGATCTTCCACCGCAGAAACTAATGAACAGGAAAGAAGTTTTTTTAGATTCTCAGGGAAAGCACTTGTGTCTACGTAGTTAATTTTTCTGTAAGAATAGATGGTGTAGATTCCATCAGGGCGGGAAGACAATTCTGAAAAACTTCCCAATTCTTCTAACCCTGTGTTTTCCTGATAGGTAAGATAGGCATTTTCTACATTAAAAAAACTGCATTGGGGAAGATAGTCACTTTCAGCGATTGTTTCTGTAAAAGTGTCGGGGTCAATAAAAGAAATGACAGGACTTTTGGGAACTTCAAGAACTGTTCTTGTGCTGTAACCGGAATCATTTTGCAGGATAAAGGTAAGGAAGGTACGTAAGGAGGTATTCCTTTTGTAATTACCCAGCCATTCGTTTAAAAGAGAATCGATCAGGATTAAAAAGCCCTTTTCGCCGGCTGGGTTCTGGTTTTCAAAAAGAGTACGCTCTTCTTTTCCTTCTTCCTGAATTTTTAAGGTCAGTCTGAAATCTGAATAAAAGTTTTTGTAACAGGCACTGCGGTAAATACCAAATCCGTTCTGACCAAAACTAACGGGCGCAAGATACTCCCCGCTGTCTGCATTTTTTTCTGCAACTTCAAGAGTATTTGAACCTATGTAAAGCACCATGTCTGAGTTCTGGTAAAGGACATCAAAACTTTTTTCTGAACTGCTGTTTCCGGCGTAATCCATGAGGCTTATTTCAAGATGAACGAGACCGTTTTCCTCTGTTGTAAATTCATGATTGACTGTGTAAAGGTAGGAGTGTGTGTCTTCGCTCAGGCTGCTTTCCAAATTGTTTGTGTCGTAATAGGAATATGTGCTTTCTGACTCTACTTCCTGTCCCAGGTCATTTTTTACAAGGCTTTCTTTTACACAGACGGTTTTTACTCCGGCTTCTGAATCATAGCCCTGAACTTTTATGCATACCCTGTTTGCAAAATTGCGGCTATAGTCTCCGTTCAGTAAGAGTTCATTTTCGTTTTCTACTTTTTCGCTTGACCACTGGCTTTCTGACTTTGATGTTAATTCGCGGTAGTACCAGTCTTCTGCGCTGGAAGTGGAAAAAAGATGTATGTCTGTGATTACCGGCGGCTGATTGTCTACATTTTTGTTTACGCGGTAGGTGTAGGGTTCAAACTCTCGGATTTCAAGTTCATCTGTGTCTTTTGCGCCTGTAAAGTTTATGCTCAGGGTTATGTTTTTATATGTCTGGGTAGAGTCCTGCGGCAGGATAAATTTTGTTTTGTCTGCGGGAATGTTCAGCACGGTGTTTTCGTTTGTAAAGTAAGGCTCAAGGTAATATTCGTTCAGGTTTTCTGTTCCGGAGGTAAAATTGATGTTTGAAAAATTAAAAGTTTCTGGATTTATGCTTTTTGTAAAGGTGATTTTTATGGTTGTGTCCTGGTCACATTCAAGGGGGGCTTTGGCAGGGAATACTTCTTTTACCCTGGGGAGCTGGGTACACTTTGCACGGATAAGAATGTCACCGGCATCTTTTATGAGTTTTACACTTATGGTGTAAAATCCTGCATCGGGGTCGCTTTCTTCCGTGAGGAGGGTGAACTCTACGCAGTCGGAACGACTCTCGGCGGTGTTTCGGGAACTTACGGCTTCGAGGCCTTTAAAAACGTAGTCTTCTTTTTTTACCGTATACTGGAGGTCTACCGTGTAGCCCAGTTTACAGTTTCTTTCTCCTGATGAAAGGAATGTTCCGGTGGTGCTGTCTGAGGAGATAACAAGAGTGCAGCTTTTGGCATTACTGTAGTCTATGGCTTTTTCAAGTTCGTCTTTAAAATCTCCGCCTTTAAGAAAATTTTCACAGGAAGTAAGGGCTAAAAACAGAATTGTACAAAAGGTCAGTAATAATATGTGTGTTCCTGTTTTTTTTGCAGAACTTTTTTTGTGCATAGAGTATCTCCTTATTATAGTAACAGATAGATATTACAGCACAGACAGCACAGAATCAGCACAAATGGTGGTGTTTTAGGCCATTTCTTTTTGTAAAGCGAGTACTTCTTCCAAAGGGAGCCCCTGGGCCTGGGCTATCTGTTCGGGGGTACCTAAGTTCATCTGGAGTAAATTGCGGGCGGCCGACAATGCTCTGTCACGGGCACCATTATTGAAGCCATCGTTAAAGCCGTCTTCGTAGCCCTCGGAGCGGACTGTGCGTTCATATTTTTCCTGGTCAAACTCGTGTAATATCATTCCCATTACTTCGGCCTTCCTCTCCTTAAAGTATCCGTCCAGCAGGTTTTGTGAGATTGCCCAGTCGGAGGCTTCTGCAATAGCTGTGTTCCTTTCAATTCCCGCACTGAGGTTATCCTTTACCCGGTTTACGAACCTGCAATAATCATATAATGTTTTGCATTTTTTGTTAAGGCTTTCGTTGTGTCCTTCGTTTATGTTTAACACTGTTGCAGTCCACTCAAA
>JAEEKM010000194.1 GCA_016282455.1 Treponema sp.
CGCTTTCTGAGCAAAATGAAGGCGCAACCCAGTATAAGGATTTAACTCTCAGAGAAGCACTTGCAGACTGTCTTCCAAATGTCATTGTATATTATTCCGACGATGATAATCATACCATGATTAAATCCATAAACAAAGTTGAAGGAAAGGCTACAAATCCTGATGCAATGGAAGGTGACTGGTTTATTTCCGTTGTCTCTTATCAAAACAGCCTTGCAGACTATAAGGTATATGGTCCCTATGAAAAGCCGCAGGACGAGTCCTCTGATAAAAAGGCAATCAACAAATACAATATAGATGATATTCTTGTACACGCAGGAGATACAATTACCGTCATGTACAGCGTTGATAAAGACGGTGATGGAATTCCCCTGCGCGATGAAGACCTTTTTGGAACTTCTGATGACAAAGAAGACACAGACGAAGATACTATTTCTGATTATGAAGAAATTACAGGATGGACAGTTGAGGCAACAGGAACCATAACCTGTACAAATCCAGCCCTGGCGGACACTGATGCTGATGGAATTCCCGACAATGAAGATCCCTACCCGACAATTTCTTCTGCACTCTCTAATGCATATCTTGAAAAAATTGATGTAGCATACACCCCCTTTAACAGCGTTCCTTATGACCACGGAAAGTCAATTAATCTTTTATTCGGATTCTTTGCACCCAAAGTAATGGAAAGCTATGAATGCGAGGCAATGGATTTTACAAAAATAGATCCAGAAGCAATAAACAGTGACGACTCAAAACAAATCTGCTTTGCATTTAATGCAGGAAAAGTTCCAAGTTCCGCCTTTGTTCTCACTCCAAAACTTACCCAGGGAAGTGCAACCTACGACTACTACCTCATAAGCGGATGGGCAGAACGGGGCACTGAAGATACTGCCGGCACATATGGTAATAAAACCTACGCAGGTATTACTCAGGAAGAATACAACAATAAAACACATCTTGGAGAATCTCTAAATGAAGACGGCTCCCTGCAGCTGGACACTCTTCCCATTGGAAAGTTCAAGATTCTGATTAAAGTAACCTCCTCGGACGGATCAAAAACTGTCTGGTATGTCATACGCTTTGACTCCCCTCTTGAGGTTCCCTTCAATCCAAGGACAGGAAAAACAAACCAGGACGGAGAGACTGCCAGTGTAAGTCTTTCATGGGCAAAGGTTACAGACAAACGTGCAACAAATGTCCTTATTGTCCGTTATATTTCTACAGAAAAAAACCCGGCACCGGATTCAATTACACCAGACCATGACTATATAATTGCGGCAGAAAATGTTACTCCTGATGTAGATACCGACAAAAGCCCTTACTATATGGTTTCTTCCATAGAAAACACAGCTGCATTGGATCAGATAGCATGGGAGAAAGACTACAAGTATTATTTCTTTACCTATAACAATGATACTTCTAAAAACCAAATTACTGTAAGTGCTCTGGGTAAACCGGTTAGTGAAACAGCAGGACTTCCTGACACTTTCACTGTCAGCGTAAAATTTGACAAACTGACCATTACAGACGATTTTGGTGACCCCGGACATGAGTTTGAATTAATATGGACCATCTGGCAGACTCAGGATAACGAAACAGAAAAACTGGTTCTGGATCACAATCAGGAATGGAAAGGTGATTATGACAATGTTCGTGCCTCAAGCTGGTATTCTCTTGCAAATGATGACTGTACTGCAACCTTTGAAAACATCACCAAAAATGAGAATCATGTGCTCAATATTCACGTTCGGCTCCATGAATATGACGATCATGGAAGTGATGACGATATAGACAATATAAATATAGACTTAGTCTACGACGCAGCAAAAAAAACGTTAACATATGACAGAAGCAGACATAACTCTGGTGCAGATTCTGGCAGTTCATTAACACCGACAGACTTCCACTTTGGAACTCCGGCACAAACCAGATGGAATTTCAACACCGACGACGGCGAAGAAAGTGTTGCCGGTTACTTTGACATGACCCTGCTCTGGTCTAAATAAAAACTTAAGGTAAACTAACAATAATAGCGGCACCAAGGAGGGTGCCGCCCTCCACTTTGGAATGAAAATCCAAGTTTGTTAACGTAAGAACGAACCGCCCCAAGCAGACACCAGTTAAACGTTTCAACAATCTTGTAAGTGTAAAAAAACAAAAAACAAACTTGAAGGTTTAAGATTTTGCAGGAGGCAAAATCTTAAACCCATTGACCCTCACGCCTTTTCCATTTACAATACCCCTATGTTTGATCTAAAAGATTCTGCCACTTTTGAGACAGAGGAAGAAGAATTTGACACCGTAATGGCAAGCGACATTACTTTTTCAGGAAAGATTCGCTTTGCAAAGCCATTTATGATAAAAGGAAAAATGAGCGGTTCCATAGATGCCACCAGCGACCTTCTCGTTGACACAAATGCGGTGGTAAAAGCCGACATTGTAGCAGACAGAGTTCTTGTCCGTGGAAAAGTAGACGGAAACATTCAGGGTAAAAAACTCGTCTATGTTACTTCCACAGGTTCTGTAAACGGAGACATCATTTCCGCCCAGGTAGTACTTGAACCCGGTTCTCAGTTCTCCGGACGCTGCTCAATGACAGGAACAGAGGAGTCAGCAAAATGAAAAAAATCATAAGTTCTCTTGCAGCCCTTGCACTTGCCTTCACCTGCACATGTGAAGCCTTTGCACAGGGAGAAAAACAGGACGCCCTTAAACTTTACCTTTCCGGCAATTATAAAGAAGCCATTGAAGTTTGCGAACAGGAAATCAACACAAACCCCAACAACATGGATTCCTACTCCGTTCTCTGCTGGGCCCTGATTGCAAACAAACAGTACAGGGAAGCAGAAGAGCACGCCACTAACGCCCGCAAAATCAACTCTTACGACACCCGCCTGATTGAAGTTCAGGGAGAGGCAAAATATTTCCTTGGCAAAAACAACGAAGCCCTTACCCTCTTTCAGCGATACATTGCAAACGTTCCTGAAAACGGAAGCCGCGTAGGAAGAGTTTACTATTACATGGGTGAAATCTATATCAAGCAGGCCCGCTATGAACACGCAGACATTTCCTTTACTGCAGCAGTACGCTCAGAACCTTCAAGGGAATACTGGTGGGCAAGACTGGGTTATGCAAGAGAAATGGCCTCAGACTGGAAGAATGCAATTGCCGCTTACGACAAGGCACTTACCCTAAACCCCAGCCAGTACGATGCAACCCGTGGAAAAGCCAGGTGCCAGACCCACATTCAGTAGCATGACCATACATTTTGAAACTTTGGGCTGCCGTCTGAATCAGGATGAAACGGAAGGTGCAGCCCGAGCCTTTGAAGAAGCAGGCTTTACCACTCATCTTGAACCGCTAACTGCTTCTGACACTCCCCCTGAAAAAGTAATACTCTCTGTCATAAACACCTGCACGGTAACTGGAAAAGCAGAACAAAAAGCAAGGCGCGTAATAAGACTTCTGCTGGAAAAATTTCCCCATGCACCGGTTCTTGTTACAGGCTGTTACGCACAGGTAGATGCACCGGCACTTAAGGCAATAAATGCAGAAAGGGTTTCCGTTCTGCCAGGAACACAAAAACAGCTTTTGGCAAATCTTGCCGCTTACATGGGTAAAGAACAAAAATCCCTGACGGCAAAAGAGATAGATGCTTTTGTTCAGACAAATACCCCCGCACCGCAAAAACCCTTTACCCTTTACACACCAGTTTTTGCAAAGCACAGCAGGGGTTCTGTAAAAATTCAGGACGGCTGCGACTGTGCATGTTCCTTCTGCAAGATTCATTTTGCAAGAGGAAAATCCGTCAGTCTGGAAAGCAAAACCGTAATTGAACGCATACAGGAACTTGAAAAAAACGGCATTGGAGAAGTTGTACTCACCGGCGTAAACTTAAGCCAGTACACGTCTCTTGATGAAAAGGGAGAAAAAATCAACCTTCCCTCACTGATAGAAAAAATCATTGAAAATACAAAGTCAATTAAAATCAGGCTTTCAAGCCTCTACCCCCAGAGCGTAAATGACCAGATGTGCAGGGCTCTTTCTTCGCCCAGGGTTCAGCCCTTCTTTCACTTAAGCATACAGAGCGGAAGCGACAGTATTTTAAAGGCCATGAGGCGGCC
>JAEEKM010000195.1 GCA_016282455.1 Treponema sp.
AAAGTTCTTTGAGCAAATCCTTTACATCATTATCTTTGTGATACTCAAGTGAAACTTTTTCTAAAAAATCAGAAACAAGATATGCAGTGTGAGGAACTGTCCCGATTTTTCTTACACACTTAAACATCTCCTGCAGAACTTTTGTCTGGTTTTCCCTCATCAAAATATAGTGGCTGTCGTAGGTATCTTTTTTACCAAACTGATTGTTAAAATTTTCTTCTGCCTGTTTTTTTGCCTTAAAGATACTCGCCGTTAAACTTACAAAACATTCTCCGTTGTAGTCCGCAAGTTTTGGATTCATTATGCGCAGGGACATTCTGTGAAGGGCAAGTTTTATTTTCTCATCAGTTTCTTTTTTTAATTCTTCAATATAGTCAGTGTTTTTTCTAAGAAAGATATTCACAAGTATTCCAAAAGAAACACCTATTACAAAAAGCAAAACTTCATTTACAATTTCACTGATTCCACTTTTACCAAAAGAAAGAAAATGAGAAATCAAAACGGAATCCATTGCCATTGCAGAAATCCATCCGCGCCACTGACAGATTAAAATAAAGACTGCAAGATAAATAAAAAAAACCGGAATTGTAAAACCCAGAAAATTAAAAAGCAAAAGAGAAATTACAAGCGCAGCCGCAAAAGCAAAAAGTCTTGAAAGGGCTGTTTTTATCGTTTCCTTTTTTGTAGGCTGAACAGAAAGGATTGCAACAATTCCCGCAGAAACAGAAAATTCCAGATTCAGAATTTTTGCAGCAAGTATTGCAAGAATCGCAGCGGCCGTTATTTTTACAGTATTTAAAAGAAGCAGAACTTTTGAAGAAGACCTTAATTCATTTATCTTCAAAACTATTTCCAGCCTTCCCAAACTTTTTGTGCAAGCCCCGCAGTTGCAGAGAGTTTTCCGTATATCTGAATCATTTTCCCCTCACTTTTATATTTCTATTTCAAGAAGAATTGGCGTGTGATCCTGACGCGGACCTGAATCAATCATCTCAGATTTTTTTACCTGATTTTTTATTCTGTCGCTCACGAGAAAATAATCAATACGCCAGCCTGAATTGTTTATCTTGCTGGTTTTAATTCTCTGTCCCCACCAGGAATAAATGTCTTTTACATCCCCGTGAATAAATCTGAAGGTATCGGTAAAGCCTCTGGCAAGAAGTTTTGTAAAACCTTCCCGCTCTTCGTCAGTAAAGCCTGCTGAAAAATGATTTGATGCCGGATTTGCAAGATCTATTTCTTTGTGGGCAACATTAAAATCTCCGCAGGCAACAACTGCTTTTTTCTTGTCTAGTGAAGAAAGATAGTCCGCATATAGGGCATCCCACTGCTGTCGTTCTGCAAGACGTTTTAGTCCGTCACCGGAATTGGGTGTGTACACGTTTACAAAATAAAAGTTTTCAAACTCAAGGGTAAGAAGTCTTCCTTCATCATCCATCGTATCCGGAGCATTGAGTTTTACCCCTTCTCTTTTTGCAGAAAGATTTTCTTTGTACAAAATCATTGTTCCTGCATAACCTTTTTTTGCAGGTGGAACAGAAGAAATCCATTCAGTTTTATAGCCGTGAAAATAATTATTCAGAAGTTCAAGATGCTTTGCAGAAGGTCCGTCTGCAGGAAGTTTTGTTTCCTGAATTGCAATTATGTCTGCATCAAGGTCTGCAATTTTTTTCAATACTGCCTGAGACAAAAGTGCCCGGTCAGAAGTAGAAGTAAGGGCGGCGTTAAGGGAATCAATATTCCACGAAATAATTCTTTTCATTGTTTTATTATATCTTGAATGCAAAGGTAGCGCAATTGTAAATGAAAGGCATTTTCACTAAAATAATTTTCCATGAACACTCGCAATCAGAAAGGTTTTGCCATAGCCCTTGCCGCTTTTTCAGTCTTTGTCTGGGGTATTACATTTGTTTCTACAAAATATCTGCTTAAAGATTTTTCTTCCATGGAAATACTTTTTTACAGATTTCTTTCGGCTTATCTTGGACTCTGGCTTATGCATCCTAAGATGGAAAAAATAGAAATGAAGGACAACCTTCTGTTTTTTCTTGCGGCTCTTTCCGGCGTGGTGATTTACCAGCTTACAGAAAATATTGCAATTCATTTTACTAATGCTTCAAATGTGAGTGTGATTGTAAGCATCTGTCCGCTTTTTACTGCTATCATCAGTCAGATTTTTCTTAAAGAAAAACACCTCTCTTTCTGGTTCATTACTGGTTTTATTATTTCCATAACAGGTGTGGCCCTGGTTTGCTTTAACGGAAACACGGCACTGGAGTTTAATCCGCTTGGAGATTTTCTTGCACTTTTTGCAGGCATTTGCTGGGGCTTTTATTCCATGCTTGTTTCGGTGATTAACAGACGAAGCTACAACAGAATTGCTTCTACAAGACGCATTTTCTTTTTTGCCGTTCTGATTATGATTCCATTTTCTTTTGGCGGACACCTGCTTTCCCTGCACGGGGTGGAAAATGATTTTCTTTCTTCCTTTGTTTTTCTTACCGACCCCGCAATAAATGCAGCCCGTTTTTCAAACCCCTTTAACTGGATGAACCTGCTCTTTCTTGGAATTTTTGCAAGCGGCATTTGTTTTGCCACCTGGAACAAAGCCTGTAATGTTCTTGGTACAGTCAAGGTTTCCTGCGGCCTTTATCTTATTCCTGTCGTTACAATTGTGTTTGCCTTTTTTGCCCTTGGTGAAAAAATCACTTTACTTGGGGCACTGGGTGCGGGAATAACTATTGTGGGGCTGTTTATTAGTGAGAAGTAAAAAAAGCCAGCCCTGCCATAAGACAAGACTGGCTTCTTGGGTCATTTCGAGAGCCTCAATGACCGCAGTCATTCAGCTTATTGTACAGCCTCAATGACTTTCGCTATTTAATCAGTGAATGATACTCCTGCAGAGACTTAACTCCACCTTCTCCACCGTTGCCGTTCTTAACGCTCTCAATTCCCTTTACGGCAGCGAGTGCACCGGCGAGGGTTGTGATGTAAGCAACCTTGTACTTGAGACAGGCTTTGCGGATTGTCTTGCGGTCTTCGGCGTAGTTGCGTTTTGCCTTTGGTGTGTTGATTACAAGACAAACTTCCTTGTTCATAATCATGTCCACAACATCAGGGCGGCCGGCACCAATCTTGTTTACAACCTCACACTT
>JAEEKM010000196.1 GCA_016282455.1 Treponema sp.
GGAAGCGATGTATTCATGCTTTCAGTCGGATTTTTTCTTGTTACAATCCGTGATGCAGTTGGTGTAAGAAGAGCAAATGGTCTTCAGGCAGCCCTTCTTAACAAAGTTGGCAAAAGTCTTGCCGAAAAAGGCATAATCGATTTTAAACCAATTAAGGAAGTGCAGGGACACACACCCGCAGAAGTCTGCATTGGTTGTCTTCTGGGATTTTTTGTAGGACTTGCATTCAGCGTGTTAAAGTAATGAAACTTTCACGGCAGGCAGTCATTGCAATAATAAGCATTTTACTTTTACTTCCTCTTTATTTATTTTTGCGCACTGTGCCTGTAAGCAGAATCTGGTCAGCCTATTCCGTGCTTTATGTTTCAAACGATGTGAGTGAAAAAACTGTTCTTGACATTCTTGAAGAAAACGGAGTTTCAAACACAATAAGCCTTTCAAACCAGAGGACACCTTTTTCTTCAAAGGTAACTCCTGTTGAACGCTGGGGAAACAATGCCTATCTCACTTCCCGACTCTCATATTTTTTTGACTACTCCCGTTCTTTCAGACTCTACTACATTCCCGAAGGCCAGGAAAGACACACACAAAAAGCCCTTAAACAGCTTGTAAAGCAGAACCATGCAAATGCAGGACTTGACGGAAGACAAAGATATCCGGTTTTAATTCCTCTCATTACAATTGCAGTTTACGGAGTACTGGTCTTTTTTGCAAAGAATCATCTGGTACTTGCCCTGCCGGGAATTTTCTGCCTGCTCTTAAGTTTTTCACAGCCTTTTTATCCTGTGGCTTCGGCAAACTGTCTTCTCTTACTGGCACTTTTTTTTGCACAGCGGCTCTGGAGAAGAAGAAAGGCAGTTAAAGTTCTCTCAAAAAATCTTTACATAATTCTTTTACTTGCTACTGCAGTTCTTGTCTGCATGCTCTCTTCCTGGAAAACCCTAGTTTTAATTTTTGCAACCCTAAGCTGCGGTGTTGCGGCCCTTGTACTGCTTTATGAAGCGGAACTTTATTCAGAAAGAGAAAGTTCTTTTTCCTACACGACAATTTTCCCGGCAACACATGTTTCCGTAGTTTATCAGAAAAACGTGAATCTTCTTTTGTACATAAGCATTCCCCTTGCCCTTCTTACAGTTTTATTTTTGCTTTCTGCAAGATTCACTCCCTCTTCCTCAACAAAACTTTCCCTTCCCGCACCGGTTCACGGAGAAGGCAGACTCCCTGTTCTTGAAGATTACGAAGAATGGGTCTGGGACACAGAAACTTTTCCCTACCGCAGCCTTAACCGGGATGACAGTGGTGATGAAAAATCCCTTACCCTCACCCGCTACATTTCCACTCAGAACGGAATTGTTTGCAGCGAAGAAAAACTTATGTCCTTTGATGAGGATTATGTAAAAAAAGTTGATGACGGAATAGAAAAACTTCCCTACCCGGCTATTGAAAAGCTCATGAAAAGGCAGGGAAAACATACAACAGTTTCCTACAGTGAGCACGGAGGAAGCAAACAGCAGGCAGACAGCATAAGTCTTTTACTCATGCTTGTAAGCCTTGCACTTCCCCTTTTGCTCAGTTCTTATTATTATGTTTTTGGACGTGGCAGATATGAAAACCGTAAGTAATTTTGTTAGTTCCGAAAGTCAGGATTTTCCTGCTTCTGTAAGGGCTTTTCTTCCACAGTACGCCCTTGTGGCAATGAACCAGATTCAGGACAAGGGTGCAGAATGCATTGTCTCCCAGGGAGAGGTCGTAAAAGAAGGCCAGCTTTTGTGCAGGGGAGAAAAAACACAGTCAAACGTACATTCACCTGTTCCGGGTACAATCACCGCCATTGAACAGTGTTCACTTCCAAACGGAAGGGTTGGTAAAGCACTGCGCATAAAAACTGCCGGAAGTTTTTCTTTTCTCGGAAAAAAAGAAGATGAAAAAAAATGGGAGTCTCTGGACAAGGATGAACTCTGCAGGCTCTTTGTAGAAAAGGGAGTAATAAATACTTTTTCAAAAACCCACTCTCTTGCCCAGGAAATTGATTCAATAAAAATAAAGCGCAACCGTTTTGTAGTAGTACGCCTTTTTGACGAAGACCCCAGCCGCATGACCGATTCTTTTATTGCAGAAACAAGGCTTAGGGAAGTAACAATAGGAAGCCGCATTATTGCAAAAGCCTTTGATGCCATTGGAATAATTTTTGTTGTTCCCAAAAAGAAGAACCTTGCACCGGACACAAATCTTCTTACAGGAATTCCTTCCTGCATTGTAGAAACAGATACTTCCCGCTACCCGGTAGGTTTTACCCACCCCATTATAAATGCTGTAAAAAAAGCAGCGGTTACTCCTGAACTTGAGTTTTTTTCTAAGGTAAACCACAAGAGTCTTTTTATAGATCCGGAAACTGCCCTTTCTGCCTACGAAGCAGTTGTTTTAGGACAGCCCGTTGTAGAACGCTATGTTCACATTACGGGAGACTGCCTGCGCTCTGCCGCAATGTTCCGTGTTCGCATTGGAACAACCGTCGGAAGCCTTGCAGAACAGTGCGGGGGCTTTGCAAAAACTCCTGCAA
>JAEEKM010000017.1 GCA_016282455.1 Treponema sp.
CTTTGACTTTTACAGCGCAAACCTTGCCTACGAAAACAAGTTCTTTGACCTGAACGGCTACTACCACACAGGCCACGCAGGCTACAACGGCAGGGGAGATGTTTTTAATATTACAAAAGATGCCTTTGACATCATCGGCTACGACACATACGGTTCAAAAGCACCAATCGCAGTTGAGTTCAACGGCAAAAAAGTCATAGACGGACTTTCAATCATTGCAGGTCCGGAGATTTACGGAGGAGCTGCACCACAGATTGTTGCAAACTACTACAAGGGATTCTGGCCCGGACTCAAGTTCCTGAGCTGGATTAACGCAGGTGCAACCTTTGCAGAAGAATTCGGTCAGAGCGAAAACATGGAGCTTGCTCCCTTTAACGCATACGGCTACGGAAGAAAAGCATCTGCTTACGGTGAACTTTACTTTAACGACTGGGCTTCCGTAAAACTCGGTGTGCTTCACTCAGGTTCAGAAAAACTTGGTGCCTCTTACACTTCACAGAACGGAGACACAAAGAAAATCACCCTGCTCGACACTCTCGGCGGCTACGCTCAGATTGGAACAAGTGCAATTCCCTACTCCTTCCTTTATGCAAACGCAATCTACCGCGGTCTTGTGGCAGATACAAACGGAAGTGCAGTTACAGGCGGCTTCTACACAGGAGACTCCGGCAGCGGAAACAGACTTGAGTTCCAGGCAGGCGTAGACTTTGGTTACGGACCACTTTCTGTAAAACCAGTATTCAAGTTCCGCACACCTCTTGAAGGACCAACCGGATTACGCAGCATTGTTGCAGGAGACCCCTTCTATGTTGGACAGGGTAACCGCGAAAGCATGCAGATTGAAGCAGTAGTTACCTATGACCCCGATGGAGGCACATGGTTCCACGACTGGAACAACAACGAAACAGAAAATGCAAAGATTGCCTTCTCTGTAAGCGGACTCTATCAGCTTTATGCAGGCGAAACAGACCTCCTTCCTTACAAGGACAACCAGGGCGGCACTGTAGCAAGAAACGACGGTACTATTGCAACAGGAGACTTCTGGAGAGCCTACAACTCACTCCCGCTGCAGCAGAATCTCTGGCAGGCAGGTGCACGTGTAGTTGCAAACCCCACAAACACACTTCGCATCATTGCAGGCGTTACAGTAGGACACCAGTCACCAAACGTAGCCTACTACGGAGAAAAGGATGACATTACCTTTGTAAGCGGAAACATTGCCCTCCGCTACAAAAAACTTATTGCAAGTGCAAACGTAACTGTAAACGGATGGGGAAGCGACGGCTGGATGCGTGACCAGAACTGGACATATCCTCTCCAGTACAACTTTGACATTGCATTCGGCTTCAAGAAACCTTCCTTCCTTGACAAGAAAAACAGAATCGGTCTGCGTGTAGAAGGAAAATCCTTTGGCGAAAACAGCCAGGACCCCTACCATGCACTCCCCTATGCTTACCGTGACAATCCCGCGGGGGCACAGTACTTCGAACTCACCACATACCTGAGTCTTGGTCTGTAAAAAAAACGGCGGTTCATGGAAAACACAAAAGTAAAATCCATGAACCGGTCTTTTACAAAACTTTGTAAAAACTTACGGAGGAAAACTTTATGAAAAAAACACTTCTTACACTCGCAGCAGTTCTGGTGGCAGGAACAATGCTTGCTTCATGTAACTTCTCAGTTCCAACAACAGGAACTACAAACCACCACTCATCTTCTGGAACAGGAACAGGTACAGGAACTGGAAACACAGACACCCCTGTTAACGGCGGTGATACAGACACAGACGAAAACCAGGGACCTGTAGGCCTTTTCAAAAATGCAGATGCCTTCTTCTACGGAGCATGGAACTGCTGGGATAGCGATGGTGATGTTGCAACTGTAACAAACGGAAGTGACGGCGGACTTCATATTGAAGCAAATACCCGTCCATGTGGCGCACACTACTGGGGTGTAAACCTTGCCGGCGGTTCTGGTAATGGTGGAGTTGCAGACCTTGACGGAAAAGGCTTTACAAAGATTGTAATGAAACTCCGTGGAACCTGCACAGGCCTTTACTTCTTTGAGATTAACGCAGGTAACGGAAACAGCATTGGTGACTGGGATCTTGTTTCAAGAGACAGTAACCAGAACATCAAATGGTACACCCTTGAGCACTACAACACCGCATACAATGCCACAACCTGGACAGAAGTAACAATTCCAGTAACCTACGGACAGAGCACCGGCACAATGTCTTCACTTCTTACAATCGGCTCTGACAATGAAGGCTGGGTAGAGATTAAAGACATTGACTGGCAGAAAGCCGACGGAACATCTGTAATTCCAGCATACATTGGCGGGGAGGAGTAAAATATGAAAAAAAGCAGTATTTTCCTGGCCTTAGTTTCTGTTTCCCTGTTACTCACGGCCTGTAACTATGAAGCTTACCCCAATGACGGAAGTCTTGCAAAAGACAGACGTAATCAGGGTTATGTAGAACCTACAGACAATCCCTTTGACGGCGAAGAAACTAATGCAAAATTCTGGCTGGGTTACGCTCCCTTCTGCGGAATTCAGTTCTGGGGTAAGGGCGAAGGTGAAACCTGGGGAAGCATTGCAGAAGTGGACATGGATGCAGGTACACTAAAGAGCTCCGACTCAACAGGTGGAACATACATGCCAGTGTTTGGTGCTTACGGAGAAGGTGGAGCAGGCATTAGCGGTGAGTATGATGTTTCAAACATCAAAAGCTTTGAATGTGACGTGTGGAGCGAAGGATCAACAGGAAAAGAACTTGAAATTTCTGTCTATCATGCTACGGCAAATGAAAAGAGAATCAACCTCACAGGAGAGTCCCAGCATGTTACAATAAACCTGACCCCACAGAACACCACACACGTTCTCTTCCTGCTTGGCTGGAGCAACACTCCCACGGGTGACACTATCCACATGGAAAACATTGCCTTCTATGATGCAGATGGCAATCAGGTAACTCATATTCCCTTCACTTTAAGCGAAGAAGAATAAGCAGTCGCAGCGGTTTCAAGATTATACAGTCTGTGGTTACGACTGGAGTGCAGCGGAGTGGAGGAATCTACAAATGTTTCTGATATGAACAAATGTAGACATCTCGACTCCGCTCGAGGTGAGGAGAATGCTCTCGCATTCTCTACGAGTTTTCGCAGGCAAAAACTCGCGGTCTTTATTGCATAACTATTGTTGACATCATGACTAGAGTCGAGGTGACAGGAAAACTGCAATATAATTTATTGTTTTTACAAACAAAATACACCATTTCAAAAAAAAATACGTAGTTTTATAAAGTCGCTTAAATTATAGTTTTTCATATATGGAGGCTCCTATGAGAAAGAGACTATTTGGTTTATTTGCATTATTCATGGCACTGGCGTTTACAGCCTGCACAATTGACATTCCCACAGGAAACAACACAACAACAAAACCCAGCACAAGACCCAATGGCGGTGGAAAAAACAACAACCCGAGTGGAGGAAGCGGAAGTTCCTCCGGTGGAAACTACGACGACTCAAAATTTACAAACTCTACTGGAAAAAGAGGCCTTTGTTACAACAGCCTTAACGAAGATGAAATCAGGGTTCTTTCAAACTCAAATGTAAAATGGGTTTACAACTGGGGCACACACCCTAGTGCAAGAGAAGACGAACTTTTTCAGGAATATGGAATCTTATATATTCCAATGCAGTGGGGAAACACTACAACCCAGAGCCTGAAAGAACTCAGGGAATATTACACCTCTCATCCTGACTGCAAATACATTCTTGGCTTTAATGAACCAAACCTTGGAGCAAATGTTGGAGGTTCAGGTATTCCTCCAAGACAGGCAGCACAGGGATGGAAGAATATAGAAGACCTTGCAGAAGAATTTGATCTTGAAATTGTAGGCCCTGCACTCCAGTATTCAGGAGACACCTTAAGCGATGGAAAAGTATATTCAACTCCTGAATCCTGGATGGATGCTTTCATTGACGAGTTCAATGCCCTTTACGGACGCGATCCAAAGTATGATTATTTCTGCCTTCACTGCTACATGAACTGGCCTGCAGCCCAGGAAGGTTATGTTAAAAACTATGTAAAAAGATATGGAAAGAAAGTCTGGCTCACAGAGTTCTGCGCATGGGAAAAAAATAACGGCGGACAGAATGAAAGTGCAGCCGCCCAAAAATCTTCCATGATAGAAAAGGTAAACTTCCTTGACTCCTATGCAGGAGCAGACAAGTATGCCTGGTTCATGTCAAGCCAGCACACAAACGACATCCCCTTCAACTCACTTTTCACAAAAGTTGGTTCAGACGGAAGCCTTACAACAGTAGGTGAATCCTACATGTATCTTGGTCTTGATAACGCAATTCTTTTACAGAGGGCAATCACAAAGGCAGAAACTCTTCTTTCCACGGCAGAAAGCGGAAGTCTCCCTGGTCAGTACCCTGCCGCAAGTGTTAGTGCATTGCAGAACAAAGTTGATTCAGCAAAAACTGCAAAGGAATCTGGAAATGAAAACAGCATGAAGAGTGCATACGAAACCCTCTCTGCCGCAATCAAGACTTTTGAAAACGCAAAGATTCCATACTTTACCAAAAG
>JAEEKM010000197.1 GCA_016282455.1 Treponema sp.
AAGCGAAGAGCAGCAGAATAAAACTGCAGATGCAATTGCCGCCCTCATGTCCCTGTAATCATAAAATCAGTTAAAAAACTAAATGTAAAAACCAAAAACAAAATGAAGGGCATAAACAAAAAAGTCAGACCCGTATAAAAAAGCGTTGCCCACATTGAATCCGCCGCCAAGATAGATTTTTGCTTTTTCAGGTGCAGGGCGGTAAATTAAATCCAGACTGTAAATGGCAACCGGAGAAAAATAAGTTTTGTCTACGTTTTTCCACTCGCTCACATCATAGATTGTAACGGGGTACATAAAAAGTCCTGCATCCAGAGTATTTGTAAGGGCAAGACTGGATCCTGAAGGAAATGTGCAGAGGGTGTAAGAGGCACTTCCGTTTACCGTAAACATGCGGAAAGGCCAGGGAACAAAAGCGCCGCCAAGACCAAATGCCCACCTGCCCTCATCCTCAGAAGGGAAAATATATCTTGCACGAAGTGGTCCTGCTGCAAAGTATGGAAGAAACAAAGAATAGGTGTCGTGGTCATCAAGGGGAATTTCTGTAAGACCTAAGGTCATTGCAAGCGGAGTTTCAATTTCAACTCTGGGAGAAGGAAGTGAAAAGACAGGACTTACTGTCAAAATCAAAAACAAAATAAAAAGCTTAGTATTCCAAAGATGCCGCATAAAGTGCTTCCTATAATTTTTCTTTTATTTCCTCAAGCACGGCAAGTGCATTTATGCCAGTCTGCAAAGTGGAACGAAGGGCTTTTTTTCCGTCAAGAAAATCAACCGCATTCTGAACCATATTTGAAAAATAAAGGGTCTTCTTTGGAGGCTTTACGTTTTTGTCAGAGACAAGAGAATAAAAACCTGTGTAAAGGGAAGACTTTTCTCTTTTGTAAAACTTAAGGAAACCGTTTCCAATACAAACCCGTCCCTCTGTTCCTGTAATTGTAATTTCAAAACCAAAATAACGGGAACGTCCGCTCATGGTAAGGGTAACGTCGGGGCAGATGTCTGTTTTGTAATGGGCAGAAAGCTGGCGGACTACACCTTTTGAGTCCCTGTAAATTCCGCTCATGACAGGATTGTTAAGGAGAGTGTTTATTGTAGTTACACTTCCGTTCTGCTTCATGGCTTTGTTTAAAAGACCGCCGTCTGGTGGAGTAAGTTCCCGGGTTGTAGAAGGTTCTCCTTCCGGCTCTAAGAAAAATAAAACTGCATCAACTAAATGAGTTCCGTCGTGAATAAGACTGTAGGCACCGGAGTTTTCTTCTGCGGGGTTGTAAACGGCAAGACTTGAAAAAAGTTCTGCGTGTATGCTCTGAAGTTCACCAATCTGGGAAAGATATTTTTTTGCAAGAATGTAGTCTTCGGCAAAGCGCCGCTCATGATTTACAAGAACAGGCACTCCGCTGCGTTCAGACACTTTTTTTATACGAAGGGCTTCCTCCATGTTAAGGGCAACCGGTTTTTCCAGAATCACCAGTTTGGGCATGGAAGCAAGTGCATTCACCGCCTCTTCCATGTGGGAACTTTCGTTAACCGCAATGGTGATGATGTCCAGTTTCTGCCTTGCATAAAGGTTGGCTGAATCTTTGTAGACAAGGGCTTTTTTATTAGCCTCATGCCAGGTTTTAAGGGCAAATTCATCCGTGTCACAGCCTGCAACAATTTTTACACGCCAGTTGTCGTTCAACGCCATGGTGTGACTTGCAGGCTGTTCACGTTTTTTATCAAGCCCTAGAGAATAACCGATTCTTCCGCAGCCAATAAGTGCCGCTTCGTAAATTTTATGTGGCATCCCTGTGTCTGCTTTATTTCATCAGTTCAGCGTACTTCTTTGCAATGCGCCTTGATTTTTCTGCAGCAAGTCCATGGTAACGGGCAGGATCTTCAAAGAAGGTAGAGGGATTTTCAACGCCAAGTTTTTCAAGCTGGGCAGTGATTTTTTCATAGGCTTCTGTGTGAGTTTTCAAAACTTCAAAGAAAGTCTTTCCTGTTTTTTCAGCCTCAAGTGTAATTTTGCGGATAACTTCGTGTCCATCGTTTACACCTGCTTCACCAAGAAGAATGTAGGCAGGTTCTGCAAGAACACCACCCTTAACTTTTCCACCGGCAGATGCAAGATTTTTTGCCATGTTCTCGCGGTCAGCCTGAAGTCCGGAAACAACACTGTCCATGCGGGCAACTGCCATGGTAAAGCCTGACACATAGTCTGCAATAAAGCGCTGGCTTGCACTGTTGGTAAGGTCACGCTGATGTTCTGAAATCTGATCCATATAGAAAGTCATTACACGGGGGCACATAGCCTTCCACAAAGACTTTACGTGTTCGGAGTTCCAGGGGTTGCGCTTCTGGGGCATGGTAGAAGAACCCACCTGTGTGCTTGCAAAATACTCAAACACTTCACCAATTTCGCTTCTCTGAAGGTTGCGAAGATCATCGGCAAGATTTGCAATTACACCAAAGGCAACGTTCATCTCAAGAAGCAGGCGGAGAAGATATTCAGGTTCCACAAGCTGATTTGAATATTCACTGGGCTCAAGTCCAAGGAAACCAAGATAGGTGCGTTCAAGTTCTTCAGGGTCTTTTACAATCATGGAAGGACCATTGTATGAACCTACGGGACCTGCAAGTTTTCCCTTAAGCTGATTTGAAAGTTCCTCAATGCGGAGAATGGATTTTCCAAGGCGGGAAACAAATTCTGCAATGCTCCAGCCAAAGGTAATGGGAACTGCATGCTGACCGTGGGTGCGTCCAACCTGTGGAGTTTCGGCCTCTCTGTCTGCAATTTCACAAAGGTGTTTTTCAAGGGACTTTAATTCAGGAAGAACAACATTCTGGGTAACATCCCTCATGCGGCAGCTTAAAGCAGTGTCAAGAATATCAACACTTGTTGCACCGAGGTGAACGTAAGGTCCAATGTCGGCGGGAACCTTTTTCTTCATCACATTCACAAGAGCACGGATGTTGTGCTTGGTCTTCTCTTCCTCGGCATAAACTTCTTCGGGGTCAATGTTTACTGCAACCTCGTCGAGTTTTTTTGCAAGTTCATCAGTGAGTTCGCCGCGAAGCTTAAGGTGAGCCTTTACCAGGGCAGCCTCTGCCTTTGCACAGCTTCTAATGCTTGCTGATTCAGAAATATATGAAGAGAGTCCTTCAAACGCAGCCGCCTCTGAAAGTGAATAGCGGTGGTCAATACAAGAAAGGTTATCAAAAATGTTACGTGTTTCCATGGGCAGTATTTTATAGTAAAAACAGATTGAATTCAACTGTGCATTATCTTAACTAAAGTAAGATTTATTGCTATATTATTCCTCATGGCACAGACGGAATTAAAAGATAAAACCGAAGAAAATATAAAAGTTCAGCGTCCCAAAGGACATAAGGTAATTCTCTGGAATGATGATTTTACCCCCATAGATTTTGTCTGGGAAGTACTGCAGGATATTTTTCGAAAGACAAGGGAAGATTCTGTAATGATTGCTTCACAGGCTCAGAAAAACGGTTCCTGCACGGTGGGCACTTACACTCTGGACATGGCAACCACACTCACGGAAGCGGCAAAAAACATGTCACAAAACGCAGGATTCCCCCTCACCTTTTCTGTACAGGATGAATAATGAACAGAACAAATCAGCTTACTTCACTCATAGAAGATGCACTTTATTTTGCAGAGCAATCCCATCACGACTACTGTACGCCAGAACATCTGCTTCACGTTTCCATACAGCAGCCCGCAGTTTCCATGCTGCTTGAAAAATCAGGTGCTGACCTGGAAAAAATAAAGGCAGAACTCAAAACTTTTTTTACAGAACAGATGATTGCCACAGAAGAGGCCTGGTGCAGAAAACTTTCTTTTCAGATGGGTGCACTTTTAGCAGGAGCGGAATTTAATGCGGCAGCTTCCGGAAGGACAAGCGTTGGAATAGATGATGTACTCGTGCAGATGATGGATCTTTCTGACAGCTGGTGTGCCTACATTCTGCAGAACAGCGGCGTAAAAAAAATCCGCCTCATGGAAACAATCACAACAATAAGAAGAAATTCTACGCTGGAAAAAGAAGCAGACCTTTCGGATGATGAATTGCTGAAGGGTTTAGATGACTTTGATTTTATGTCCGACTTAATCCCGGATGATATGCTTTCGGAAGATACCAGTATTCCTGCCCTTGAAAAATATGCCGTAAACCTTACGCAAAAAGCAAAAGACGGAGAATTGGATCCTCTCATAGGAAGGGAAGAAGAACTGGACAGAACCATGCAGGTTTTATGCAGGCGAAAGAAAAACAATCCCCTTCACGTGGGGGACCCTGGAGTTGGAAAAACTGCAATCACAGAAGGACTTGCACAAAAAATCGTTGAGGGCTCGGTACCTGAACTTTTAAAAGACAGCGAGATTTTTGCTCTGAACATGGGGGCCCTTATTGCCGGCACTCAGTACAGGGGTGACTTTGAAGCAAGACTCAAGCGGGTAACTGATGAACTTCTGGAAAAGAAAAATGCAATTCTTTTTATTGATGAGATTCACACAATTATCGGAGCGGGAACAGGAACAAGCGGAACCCTTGATGCCGCAAACATTTTAAAACCCGTACTCACAAGCGGAAAAGTAAGATGCATAGGTTCTACAACTTTTGAAGAATACACAAAGTATTTTGAAAAAGACCGGGCACTTTCCCGCCGCTTTCAGAAAATAGACATTCTTGAACCGGGCAGGGAGGACACTTTAAAAATCTTAACAAGACTAAAAAAACATTACGAAGAGTTTCATAAAGCCCGTTACACAGACGAAGCGATTGAAAGTGCAATTGATTTATCCATACAGCACCTTGCAGAAAGAAAACTTCCGGATAAAGCCATTGACATAATTGATGAAGCAGGAGCCTGGTGCAGACTTCATGCAGAAAACAAAGATGAGGAAATTACAATAGATGTCCCCGTCATAAGAAAAATCACTTCCCGCATGGCAGGTATTCCGCTTGAAGAAGTTACACAGTCCGAAGTGGAAAAGCTAAAGGGTCTCGAAGAAAACTTAAAGAAAAAAATATTCGGTCAGGACAAGGCCGTTAAGGCAGTATCTCTTGCAGTAAAAAAATCGCGTGCAGGATTCAGAAACATAGAAAAACCGGAAGCAGTATTTCTTTTTGTCGGTCCTACAGGAGTTGGAAAAACAGAACTTACAAAAATTCTTGCCCAGACTCTGGGAGAAAAACTTCTGCGCTACGACATGAGTGAATACCAGGAAGCATATACTGTGAGCCGTCTGATTGGTTCCGCCCCGGGTTACGTGGGTTATGAAAACGGAGGCGTTCTTACAGAAGAAGTACGCAAAGCCCATCATGCAGTTATTCTTTTTGACGAGATAGAAAAAGCTCACCCTTCCATTTTTAATCTTTTACTGCAGGTAATGGATTACGGAACCCTCACTGACAGTCAGGGAAGAAAAGCGGATTTTAGAAACAGCATAATCATCATGACAAGCAACGCAGGAGCAAGTGAACTTTCTGCTGGAAAAATCGGCTTCAGCGGAAAAACGGAAAACTTTAACGAGGCAAGTGCTACACTAAAAGAAGCAGTAAACAGAACCTTTACCCCGGAGTTTAGAAACAGACTGGATGCAGTAATTACCTTCGGAAATCTTCCGAGAAACATTGTCCTGGACATTGCAAAAAAAGAAGTCTCCCTTGTAAAAGAAAGGCTTCTTGCAAAAAAAGTAATTCTCGAAGCAGAAGATGCAGTGATTGAAAAAATTGCAGACGAAGGATACAGCCCGGAGTTTGGTGCAAGAAATATTTCCCGCACCGTGGAAGAAAAAATCTTCCTGCCTCTGGTTGATGAAGTTCTCTTCGGAAAACTTTCTGCGGGTGGAAAAGTAAAGGCTGTACTGAAGGAAGGAAAAATAGAATTTATTTTTAACTAAAACCACTTCAGTTTGCGTGAAGGGTTACTTCTCCGGAAGAGAGTTCCCTTTTGCTTCCGTCATTAAGGCAAACCAGAAGACCGCCGTTTTCTGTAACATCAAGCACCTTTGCCTCATAGCGACCTCTTTCCACACCTACAAGCGGAGTAACAGTAACAGTTTTTCCTTTTAAAAGAGAACGTTTTCTGTATTCGGGAATTATGTTTTCTTCTGAATCAAGAATTGCAAGGAGTTCATAAATTACCCTGGCAGAAAGGGCAAGACGCAGGTCACAGGAATGTTTGTTTTCAAAATCAGCGGCTTCTTTTTCTGTCAGAATTCCACCAGCAGAAGAAAGCAGTTCTTTTGGAGCATCCTGGTTCATGACAA
>JAEEKM010000198.1 GCA_016282455.1 Treponema sp.
GATGTCTTCCAATTCTTTCTCTCCGGCTTTTTGGCTGCTACCGGTCTGGGCTTCCAGTGTCCAAACGTCACCCACGGTAAAAACTTCGTCGCTGTCGTCAAACTTGATTGTTGAGTATTCAAGGTGTTTTGGATTCAGGTCAACCTTGCTCACTTTTATCCGCTTCAAGACGGAATCTTCTGAACTCAACGCCATTCCCTCCGAAAGCTGAATTTTGCATTCCTCTTTGTTGCCTTCGGTATCTTCTTTTGAGTAAAGGCAGTCTACCATCCCGCTTGGATAAAAGTCTTTTATTTCAATTGCATACTTTGTACGGATGAATTTTCCGTGCGTGGTAACGATTTGAACAATTTCCTGAAATTTCAGTTTGTTGATTTCTTCGACGGCTTTTGAAATTAGTTTATTTGTATCTATTTTGATTGTGTAATCTGTTTCCTGGCTTAGCTCATTCCAGAGATTGTTGAAATCCGCAGATTTGAATTTTTCGTTTCTCTTTGCAATCTTGTTGTCACGGGCGTTTCCAATCTGTTTTTTGGTGATACCGTCAGCTTCACTGTATTCAGTCTGGAGTTTTTCTGCATACCGCTCGTAACTTTCGTTTGCGATTACGGTGAGGACGTTCAAATCGTGGTTGTGGATGCGCTCGCCCTTCTGGTTTACAGGAAGTCGTAGGCCTCTTCCGATTGTCTGCCTGCGGTTGTTTTCCGTAGTGATTTCGCGCAGGGCACAAATCTGGAAAACATTCGGATTGTCCCAGCCTTCGCGCAATGCTGAGTGTGCAAAAATGAAGCACACTTTTTCTTTTAATGAAAGAAGCTGTTCCTTTTTCTTCATGATAAGGTTGTAAGCTTCCTTTTTCGCTTTTTCTATCTTTTCCTTTTCTGCTTTTTTCAATTCTTCGTTTTCATCGATTTCAAGGAACTCTTCCTTTTTGGTTTTTGAGTTTTTATAGGAAGCAAAATACGCTGCGCGAACTTCTTCGGCTTTCAACTCTTTCCAGTCAGGATCCTTTCCTTTGATTTTGTCAAATTCTTCGTCAAAAAGATTTTTGATAATCGGGTCATATCCCTCATAGCTTGCAACTCTGTCCACAAAGAAAAGAGAGAGGACTTTCACGTCGCCATACCCTTCCTATTGCAATTTTTTCTTCTGATTTAAATGTGCTTCGAGTGTGTTTTTTATCATCTCCCGGAAGACTTCTTTTTTAGTGAGGGAAGCACAAGAAGTTTCGTTCACGGCGTAGGGTAGTCCGTTTGAAAGAACCACACATTCTTTGTTCTTATCACCATCTTTTGCAACACAACGGATGTCCTCGATAAATATATCTTTGTAAGCTGGGTTCTTTGTCGCTTTTTTGAGCTGTCCCGGCTCGCCTACGGAGAATTCTTTTTGCTCTAATTTGAGAGCATTATTTGTCATTACCTGCACTTCAAGAACACATTTAAGTTTCTTTGAAACATTGCTTACGCTAACTACTTTGATGTAGTCTTCCTGGGCAACACCAGACTGCACTTCATCCGTTCCATAAATTTCGATTCTCTTTACCAAGTTTTTCTGTAATGAATCGAACGAGTTCAAACGGTATAATTCATTTGGAGAATTATTTCCAGGTGTAGCAGAATACCGGATTGCACACAAGGGACGCAAAGTACGCAAAGCAGCAGGACTAGCGCCACTGTTATAGTTTTGGGATTCATCAAGAATCAGAATCGGGCGTGTCATCTGAATGTAGTTAATTGGAAGTAAATCGCTTCCAGGTAATTTGTCCATAGACTTATAGATGTTGTTAGAGTCCTTATTGAAAGAGTCGATTGTCATCAACATAATTGAATTCGTTGTTGCAGAAGCATAGTTCTTGCAAATTTCGGGGTGTTTCCCATCGTATTCAGTTATTTTGTAGGGAACGGTTCCTACACTGAACATATTCTCAAAGTGTTTTTTTGTTGCATTGAATGTATTCAGAACACCTTCATAGATTGCAATGCTCGGAACGATTATAATAAATTTTGTAAATCCGTATTCCTCGTGCAGACTGTAAATTGTTTTTAAGTAGACATAGGTCTTGCCGGTTCCAGTTTCCATGTTGATTGTGAACTCATCGTATTCATGGAAGTCGAAACCTTTTATCATGTCGCCGCTGTTCTTTTCCGCAAGCTGAGAAAGACGTGCTTTTTCCGGCGGAAAATACTTAGCGCGAACATTGTTCACATTTTCCAAAAGTTCGTAAGGTTCAAAAACAGTGCTTGTCTCACAGTTAGGAACACAATCGATGTCCAAAGAAAAATCAACAGTTTCTCTTTTTGAAAGTCCTTCAAAAACACCGCAAACAGCATCCACCGCATCCCGCTGATAGTCCTGATTGGGGTCAAACTGAATCTTTACAGGTTTTACTTCTTCATTCATCATATTGTCTCAATCCTTCCCTTGTCTGCAAGCTGTACTTTGAGCTGGTCGTCGATTGCGCTGTCCAAGCAGATGAACTTTTCGCCGTCTTCCAAGTGCAGGGTCTTTGTCGTTTCCCCTTTGATTTTTTCGTCAAGGCAGACGAACATCGTTTTCTCCTGGTTCTGATCCTCAACCTTGAGGACTTCGTTTTTGGTGTATTCAGGGCATTTTGTGATTGCAGAATCGAGCACGAATCCATGGCGCAGGCAGAGTTCCGTGATTACCGAAGACTTTCTCTCTTTCCACCCTTCCGTTAGGGGTTCTTTTTCTGCGGCGGCAAATAGAGTGTCCAATGCGGATTTATCCGTTCCTCTGATGTTTTCGAATACCGTGAAGTTTGATTTTGCAAGACGGTAGACTTTGAAACCAAGGTCGAGAGTTGAGAGGTGAGAATTGTCAGTTGAGGATTCTTTTTTTGAACCGTCATTCTGAACTTGATTCAGAATCTGTTGACCAGCTCTTCGAATTCTTTCTTTTCCGATTTCGCAGATGTTATGAGGCTTGTTAATTTTTGTTAAGTAATCAATAGCATTTTTTATTGTTTCTTTATTTTCCGAAGAAGCTTTTTCTAGCATTTTATCAAGATTCTCAGGTAATTGTACTGATATACATTTTCTATGCCCCAAATCCTCCATATTTAGTTCATACACAGCATTTGCTGTTGTAGAGGATCCTGAATAAAAATCCATAATAACAGAATCGTTCGAATTATAAGTTACAGCTTTTATGAGTGTTTTAATTAGCTTTATAGGTTTGGGAGTATCAAAAACTTTTTTTCCAAACAGATTGATTATTTGTTCACTAGCGATTTCATTAGTTTCCATTTGATAATGATCTTTTGTTTGAGTAAATAGATTACTCATCTTTTTTATTTCGCCACCCTCTTTTATATGATTAGGTCTAAATGGAATTTTTGAAATCACTAAAGTTTCTTTATTTGAAATAATTTCATTTACTGTTTCTTGAGAATAACGCCACTCTCCTTCTAATTTAAATTCATTTACATTGTACCCATTTAAAATTGTGACATCATTAAGCAATTTTGTTTTTATATTACCTTCAGACATATCTTGAGCTTTAACAACACAATCAGGCATTGTAAACTTCATAGTTTTAGCCGGAAATGTAAGAATTTTTAATCCATTTCCAGAATTATTTAGCGGATATTTTTTCCCTTCAGTAGTTGTATCAACAGAAAACGCTTCAGAAAGTTCATTATTTTTGGTATAGCAAATAATATAGTCTCCAATCTTACCAATATTTTTGTGCAAGAATGAAGGTTTTTGTTTTTTCTCCCAAAAGAAAACTGTTACAAAATTCCCCTCCCCGAACACATCATCGCAAAGCAATTTCAAATTTGCCTGCTCGTTGTCGTCAATGGAGATGAAAATCACGCCGTCATCCGTCAAAAGTTCTCTTGCCAGCTGCAGTCTTGGGTACATCATGTTGAGCCATCTTCGGTGGAACTTTCCGCTGCTCTTTGGGTTGGCAACAAGCATGTTTCCCTTGTCGTCCATCTGTCCTGTAAAGCGCAGGTAGTCTTCTACCGGTTCCTGGTAGTTGTCGGGGTAGATGAAGTCGTTTCCCGTATTGTAGGGCGGGTCGATATAAATCATCTTCACGCGGTTCTGGTAACTCTTTTTGAGAGTGCGCAATACTTCAAGGTTGTCGCCTTCGATGTAGATGTTGTGGGTGGTATCTTCGTTTACGCCGTCGCCTTCCACTGGCTCAAGAGTTCCAGTCGCTTCTTTTCTGGCTAGTCTTTTTGCCTCGTTCTTTCCCGGCCAGTAGAGTCCGTAGTAGCCGTCTTCTTCTGTTTCAAAGCCGCAGGCTTCCTTTAATGCCTCAACGTTCAAGTTTCCGTCACTAAAAAGCTCCGGGTAGAGCTGTTTCAACTGGACGAAGCGTTCATCCTGACTGTCTGCTCTGAGATTCAATTTTTCTATCGCCATCTTTCTTATACTCCTTCTTCCTGTAGATTTCCGTCGATGAAATCTTCGTTTTCGTCTTTGAGCGGTAGCATGTACTCGAACATCTCTCCGCGCTTTTTGATTCCGTTTGCTTTTTTCACGTACTCCGCGTAGCTTTCGCAGCTGAAACGTGCGTCACAGTTGCGGCAGACGTGGACGGCAAATGGATACTTAAAGCCTTTCTTCTTTTCTTCCAGCGTTTTTAACGGTGGCGGGCTAAACTGGTGCGTCTCAATCTTTTCCACGATTTCACCAAAACTCTGTATCATCTGAGCCACTTCCTCTTCCTCGTAGCCGATTGGAATGAGGGGTTCCCACTTTTCCAGTTCCTTATCGACCACTGGACTTTGAGAAAGACCTTTTTCTTCCATGTCCTTGATTGCATTGGACAAATCTTTTGGAAGTGGGGTTGCAATGATTGTAGTGTCGTCCACCCTGTGCCCCATCAAGTTTTTCCAGATGTAGGCATAAACATAGAGCTGCTCTCGATAGGGTTCGGTATCTGCTTTGATTCGCTCAGGGTCGTGGGTCTTTAAATCGTAGAGAGCAGTTCTGTCACCTTCTTCAACAATATCCACAACACCTTCAATACTGAATGGAAGCCCTAAGTTCGGTGTTTTTTGCTCTGGCAATGTAAGTTTTACTTCACTGTCAGTGATGCGTTCCATGAGTGCCCGGTTCTTCTTCCAGTAGTAGATCACTTGATAGAGAGCCTGCTCACGAAGCTTTCCGTCGATGGCATGACCGCCGTTGTCTTTGAGGTAATTGTAATTCTCATAAAAAACTTTCGTGATTTCAGCTGCAACTTCTTTTGGGTCTGCATTCAACATGTCAAAAACGTCTTCTTTTGTAAGAGTCATCTTTTACATCCCCCTCGCTGCGTTGAACATCTGCTGCAGGTCGTCTATTGATTCATGGACAAGAGACCCAAAGAACATAGTTTGACTCCGAGACGGAACAAAACCGAATCGATGGAAGACCATGTA
>JAEEKM010000199.1 GCA_016282455.1 Treponema sp.
CAACAGCAAGCCTGGACAAAGACAATCCGCGGTGTGTGATCTGTATTCTTGAACCCGGCGAAAGGCTTCTGGAGGCAGAATGAAATCTTATGCCGGCATTCTTTCCCGTTACTGCGAAGAGATTCTTACGGGGCGCATTCCCTCAGGAAGATACACATACCTTGCAGTAAAGCGCCATGTGTCAGACCTTGAGAAGCAGAAAAAACTGGGTTTTGTCTATTCTCAAAAAGATGCCGATCTCATCTGTTCCTTTGCAGAAAGCCTTAAACCTGCGGACCTTAACGGTAAGAACCTTGCACTTCTTCCGTGGCAGGTGTTTGTACTTTCTATGCTGGAGGGATGGCGGCATAAAGAGGACATGAGCCGGAAAAGATTCCGCACCGGCTACATAGAAGTAAACCGCAAGAACGGAAAGACAACAGGGCTTCTTCTTCCTCTCGTACTGTTTAACTTCTTAAAATACCAGTCAAGCGAAAGCTATCTCATTTCAAGCCGTGATGACCTTGCAGAAAAAACATTCAAGGAAATCCGAATGATTATTGAAGCAGACAAAAGCCTTTCTGAACTCTGCGAATGCAGAAGCCTTGCAGTTGTATACAAAGACAACGAAAGCCTTGCAGGTGCATCAAGGCTTGGCTTCTTCTGTGACGGAGCCAAAGACACAGATGGATTCCGCCCGCGTTTTGCTGCCCTTGACGAATACCACAGCTACGCAACCGACAAACTTCTTACAAGTATGATGTACGGTATGCGAAGCAAGAGAGATGCCCAGCTTGTAATGATAACTACTGCAGACATGGATGTTTCCGTTCCATGCTATGAACAGAACGTTAAAAGCCGCCGCATCCTGAACGGACTGCAGACACAGGAGGACTTCTTCTGCGTAATGTGGGCACTCGACGAAGGCGACAACTTAAGAAATCCCGACACCTGGGTAAAGGCTAATCCGTCACTGGGAGCAATCATTGAACCTAGTGTAATAGAAAGTGACATTCAGGATGCAGAACTCACACCTGCCCGCATGAGTGAACTCAAAGCAAAAACTTTTGGAATCTGGGGAGGCGGTACGGAAAAAGCATGGATACCTATGGAAGTCTGGAAGAAGAACGAAAACACAATAGTAGACTGGTCCGACTTTGCGGGGCATGTATGTTTTGGAGGGTTTGACCTCTCGCAGGTAGATGACATTACCGCATGGACACTTGTCTTTGAAAAAGACGGAAAGTATTACTTCAAGCACCGCTTCTACATCCCCGAAGAAACCGCAAAAGCAAGGTACAGGCGCGAAAATGTGGGTTTTCTTTCATGGGTTGAACAGGGCATTGTAACTGCCACACCTGGAGAAACAGTTGACTATGCATACATCATCCGCGACATACTCACCGATGCTGAAACCTATAGACTTCAGGCACTGGGGTATGACAAATGGCAGAGCCGTGACGTTATTACAGGAATAGAAGCAGAGCGACCTGACATTCTTCTTGTGGAAGTAGAGCAGAGCCTAAAAAAACTTTCTCCCATTACAAAGGGCTATGAAAAGGCAATCCGCGACGGAAGGGTAGTAGACAATTCTCCTGTCATGGCATGGATGGTTAACAATTCAGAAATCCGGCCGGATGCAAACGGAAACTACAAGCCCATGAAACCCAGCAAGGCAAGCACCAGGCGCATAGACGGAGTAATCTCAAGCCTTAACGCCTTTGCCTGCATTACAAACCCCGAAATAAACGTGCCCCCGTCGGACATGAAGCTCTCCGACGTGCTGGCACTCCTCTAGGGCTTCAGAAAAAACAAGGAGTTGAAACTATGGATGAAAAAGAACTAGATGCTAAGGTAGATGCCGTTTACAGGAACGTATTGGCACTTTGCAGAAGTTACGGGCTTGATGTCGGAATACACAGAGAGACGGAGGAGCCTGTCCTTGTAAAAAAGGAAATGTACACAATAAAGTTCCCCAACAGGAGTGGAGAATTCCATATATCCGTGAAAGACAGGTCTTTCGCAGATGAGGCGGAGCTCGTGGCACAACAGCTTATGGCGATACTGTTCCCGAATGCCAGTCTAGATGAAACGATAAGAGAATGGGAGCCAGAAAAATAGTTTTACAAAGGTATTGATAAAAAAAGCCCTGCATGTTTTCGGGGCTTTTTAATTGCATAAATGACAATAACTGCATGGAAAAAGCAGTAGAAATATTAAGTAAAGGAAGCAATTTTATTGTGTTCCTTATTTTTGTGGCTCTTGTGATTGCTGCAGTCATTGCACTGGCAATTTATCTTGTACGTCGTGGGGCGGTAGGCATAAACACCGGAAAGATTTATGTAGGCAGTGACCAGCGCGAGCGAGAAATCATCCGTCAGCAGGTAGAATATGCGCGCCTTTACATTGAGAGCCTTTCCGGAAAAATCAAAGTCAAAGAAAGCCATTATGGCGGTTACTTTACAAAATATGTTCTTGAACGTGTCTATGATGAAGTCGTGGATTGGATCACCTTCAATCACCTTTCAAAAGAAGGTGCCTACATCAGCATCAAACAGGCAAAAATCACAAATCTTGTTTATTCCCTTAATGTAAATGAAGAATTTCAGACACCAGAGTTTAAGGAACGTATGGAAAAGTGGGTAGAAGAATTGATCTCTGAACTTGTGCAAATCAGACAGCTCTACAAATAGCAGAATGACAATCAGTGTATGGGTATTTTTTCATTCATAACAAAAAGAAGGGCAAACACTCGGGCTGAATCAAGGCCACGGATTGCAAGGGACTACACCACAGCACCAGGGGCTTTTTATTCTGCCACAGACTCCACAGCCTTTGCCTGTATGGACCGTATTGCAAACGAAATTGCAATGCTCAACTTTGGTGTGTTCAGCTCACGCACAAAGCAGAAAGTGCCGAATCATCCTCTTTTAACTCTCCTGAGGGAACCCAACCTTGAAGAAGGACACCAGCTTTTCTTTTATCAATCAGTGATGGACTATTTTTCAGGCGGTGTGTTCTGGCTTAGGGGAAGGGCAACAGGCGGGCAGGTAGTAAGCCTTTTCCGCTTAAGTCCTGCAGAAGTTGTAAGAAAGAGAAATCCCGAAACAAACGCCCGTG
>JAEEKM010000200.1 GCA_016282455.1 Treponema sp.
TACCGGTTTTGCTGGCAGTGTTGCAGATGCATTTACACTTTTTGACAAGTTTGAAGAAAAGCTCAAGGAGTTTAACGGAGATTTAACCCGCAGTGCAGTGGAACTTGCAAAACTCTGGCGCACAGACCGCATGATGAGTAAGCTTGATGCCATGCTGCTGGTTGCAGACCAGTCAAAGATTCTGCTTATCAGCGGGGACGGAAACGTTATTGAACCTGAGAATGATGTAATTGCAATCGGTTCAGGCGGTAACTATGCATACGCCGCAGCCCTCGCCTATCTTGAGAGCAGTAAATTCAATGCAAGGGAAATTGCAGAAAAATCACTTAAAATAGCAGGAGACATCTGCATCTACACAAACAACCACGTAACAGTGGAGGAGATTTAATTTATGGAAGAAACAAAAACACAGGTGCTTGGTTCTCCGGAAGGACTTACCCCCGCACAGATTGTAGAAAAACTTGACACATATATTATCGGTCAGGAAAAGGCAAAGAGGCACGTAGCAGTTGCCCTCCGTAACCGCCAGAGACGCATTCAGCTGCCGGAAGAAATTCGTGAAGAAGTTGCTCCAAAGAACATTCTCATGATTGGTCCCACCGGTGTCGGTAAAACAGAAATTGCCCGCCGTCTTGCAAAACTCTGCGGTGCTCCCTTTATTAAAGTGGAAGCCACAAAGTACACCGAAGTAGGTTATGTGGGCCGTGACGTAGAGAGCATGGTACGTGACCTCATGGCAGTGGGCTACAACATGGTCAAGGCCGAAACACAGGAAAAACTTAAGGCAAAGGCAGAACCGCTTGTGGAAGAAGAACTGCTTGACCTGCTTTTACCGGGAAGTTCCGCAAAGAAAAACACAAAGCATTCCGAGAAAAAACCTAACGTTCAAATTATGGGAAATATTTTTGGAGACAAGAGTCCTGTTGAGGGAAGCGTAATTCAGATTGATATTCCAAAGAAAACTGAAGGTGAAAATACCACTCCCGCACAGGAAGCAAATGTTTCTCAGAAGGAAGAAGCAGAGCAGACAAAGAACGAAAACACAGGTGACATGAGTGCTACCCGCGAGAAGTTCCGTCAGATGCTTCGCGAAGGAAAACTTGAAGACAGAAGCGTAGACATTACAGTTACCCAGCAGCCGCATTTTGACGGAATCGGAATGTTTGGCGGAGGAAACCCTGAAGAAATTGAACAGGGCATTCAGAGCCTGCAGGAAATGTTTGCGGGTGGAAGAAGCCGCAGAAAATCAGTTACCGTTCATGAAGCAAGACAGATTCTCATGGCAGAAAATCTTGACCGTCTTACCGACAGCGATAAAGTTGCAGACGAAGCAAAGGAAAGGGTTGAACAGAGCGGAATCATTTTTATTGATGAGATTGATAAAATTGCAACCAAGGGCGGTGAAGGCGGGAGACAGAACGTTAGCCGTGAAGGTGTACAGAGGGACATTCTGCCGATTGTGGAAGGCTGCGATGTAAATACAAAGTGGGGCGTAGTTAACACAACTCACATTCTCTTTATTGGTGCAGGTGCCTTCAGCCTCTCTGCTCCCTCAGACCTTATTCCTGAACTTCAGGGACGTTTCCCCCTTCGCGTAGAACTTGAGGCTTTAACAAAGGCTGACTTTAAGCGCATTCTTACAGAACCCAAAAATGCCCTCATCAAACAGTATGAGGCACTTCTTGCAACAGAGGGAGTAACTCTCAACTTTACGGAAGAAGCAATAGACCGTCTTGCAGAAATTGCAGAAGATGTTAACAGCCATGCAGAAAACATTGGTGCCCGCCGTCTACATACAATTATGGAAGCAGTACTTGAAGAACTTAACTTCAGTGCAGACATCCATAAGGGCGAAAACATTGCAATTGACGCAGCTTACGTTAATGAAAAACTTAAAGGGGTTGTACAGAACCAGGATCTGGAACGCTACATTCTCTAAAGCCTGCATTCTCCAGGCTCCTTCAGAACACTCATTCCGGCAGAGGAAAATTAATCTTCGGAACCGGAATGAGGAAAGGCCTGACGGTAAACTTCCTTAAGCCGCTCGGTAGTTACATGTGTGTAACGCTGGGTTGTGCTTATGGAAGAATGCCCCAGCATTTCCTGAACCACACGGATGTCCGCTCCGTTAGTGAGCATTGTTGTTGCAAAAGAATGACGGAAGGTATGAGGAGAAACGGGTTTATTTGTTCCTTCAAGACCGCTGTATCTTTTTACAATGTACCATACTCCGCGGGAAGTAAGGCGTTCTCCATGCTGGTTTATAAAAACATAGTCCACCCCTTTTGCACCAGAGGGTGCAGAAGCAGGAAAACGGGCATTTCTTTCCTGAACATAAATCTTAAAAAAGGAAACTGCATCTTCTCCAAAATACACCCGCCTGCCCTTGCCGCCTTTTCCATGAACCATTGCGCTTGAAAAATCAGAAGAAAAATCCTGCCACTTAAGCGAGGTAAGTTCACTCACACGACAGCCGGAAGAATAAAGCATTTCAAAAATTGCCCTGTCGCGGCTTTCCCAAAGCAGTTCTTTTTTTTCAGGAGAACGGCACATGGCATCTGCTTCCGAAGAAGTCATAAACTGGGGAAGGTGCTTTGGCATTTTTAGAGTGGTAAGTTCAAGGGAAACATTTTTTTCAATGTATTTAAATTTTTTGCAGTAGGCAAAGAGTCCCCTAACGCTGGCAATAAAACGATTGATTGAAGGAATGGAATATTTTTTCTTACTTAAGGTTCCTACACAAAAGCGGAGGTTTTCAAGAGTAACGGAAGAAATTTTTTCTCCGGCTCCAAGTATGAAACACAAGTGTTTTAAGTCTTCACGGTAAGAGGTAACTGTGCGCTCTGAGTAGCCCTTTACGGTTTCTATGTAAAGAAGATACTCACTTGCGCAGTCAGCAATACTCTCCGGTATGCTTGCAGGAAAAGATGCAGCGGCAGAAGGAGACTGAAATTCTTCTGAAGAAACTTTTTCGTTTTCCTTCCAGACAATCTGCTTTCTTGCCATTCCACATCCTATTCTTCAGTTTTCATTGCAGCACGACTTTTCTTTTCAGACTCATTTGCTTCTGCAAATTCACCGGCCGCCTCAGCCGCAATGGCTTCATCCGCAGAGTGCAGGTAATCGCAGTCAGGGTTAATGCAGCTTTTGTAAGTGCCGTTTTTCTTGTCGTACTTTTCCACCATGAACCAGCCGCACTTGGGGCAGTTAACGCCGATTGGCTTAAAGTGAGTGATAAAATCACAGGTGGGATAATTTGTACAGCCGTAGAATTCTTTTCCACGACCCTTGGTTTTTCTGGCAACAATGTCTCCGTTACATTCAGGGCGGGGACATTTGGCAAGAGGAATGCTCTTGGTGTTGTGACATTCAGGGAAACCGGAACATGCAAGGAAGTAACCGAAGCGGCCGAGTTTTTTAAGCATGGGTTTTCCGCACTTTTCACAAACTTCAGTTGTAGATTCATCAAGAGAACCTTTAAGGCTTTCCTGACTTTCCATCACTTCGTCTACCCGGTGTTTGAAAGGCTCATAAAAATCACCAATCATGTTATTCCAGACAAGACCACCCTGCTCTACTTTATCCAGGTCATTTTCCACATCGCTGGTAA
>JAEEKM010000201.1 GCA_016282455.1 Treponema sp.
AGAATAGAAAGTTTCTTAAACTTCTGGTATTCAATAAGCTGTTCCACAAGCTCATCGCGGGGGTCTTCCATGCTGTCTCCGTCAGAATAGGTGACTTCAACAGGGAGCATGAGGCGGGTTTTTATGCTGACAAGTTTTGCTGCCCAGGCATAGAACTCGCTTAAATCCTGAAGGTTAAGTTCCACTGCATAATCAAGATAGTCCAGAAACTGCTCTGTAATCTCTGCAATGGGAATGTCGTAAATATTTATCTTGCTTTCACGGATAAGGCTCCACAAAAGATCAAGGGGTCCTTCAAAAGTTCCTGCAGTAAACTTTCTGTGTTTTGAAGGGTTTTCTTCGTCCTCAAGAATGTAATTGTCCTGAACCTGTACTTCCTGATTCATCTGCTTTGCCTGCCTTAATGTTTGAATTTTGCAGCATCCTGCCTGTAGAGGGAAAAGAATTCTTCTTTTGAAAGAAGTTTTTCCACACCCTGGTCTGAAAGTTCAGACAGGCGTTTCTCATAAAAACAGGTGCCCTTATTATTTACATCGGCACATTTTTGCAAAACATCAAGAAAAGGTGTAAGAACAAATGCTCTTTCTTCCATTCTGGGGTGCGGAAGGACAAGTCTTTTGCTTTCCATGACAACATCGGCAAACATTTCTATGTCAATGTCCATGGAACGGGGACCATTTCTGAACTCACGGCTTCTGTTGCGGCCCAGTTCACGTTCGACTTTGTGAATCTGAACCAGAAGTTCCTGTGGTTTTCCTGAAAAATGTCCGTAGACTACGGCATTGTAAAAATCTTCCTGGTCTGTAACATACATGGCTTTGGTGCGGTAAACACCGGAAACTGTAAGTTCTCCAAGAAAAGACTCAAGCATGGTGCAGGCTCTGGTAAGGACCTGTAAAGGAGACATTCCCTTATAAGACCTGTTTGAACCCAGGCCCAGCACCACACCACTCATGTTCTAGAACAAATCCTGGGGAGAAGGCTTGTCTTCCAAAGCAGCGGCGGCAAGAGATGCAGTCTTTGTTTTGGAAGCCTTTGCGGCAGCAGGAGACTCAGTTTTTGCTTTTGCACCAGCTGAAGCTGAACTTGCGGCAGAAGCAGTGTCTGTGGCAGGGGGAACTTCATCTGTTGCAAGGTTACCTACCCCCACTCCCTTTGCACGCATCTGTTTTTCATAGTCCCGGATCTGGTCGTCTGTAACAACCTCACCTTCTTTGGTTCGGAGAACCTGACCGGGGAATATTTTTTCACGCAGGGTGTGTTCAAGTTCAATGCGGTAGTCGGTGTTGTTTTCGATGAAGGAAACTGCATTTTCCTTACCCTGACCAACTTTTTCATCACCACGGGTGTACCAGGCGCCCCTCTTGTCAATGAGACCGTGTTTAACGGCTGAATCAAGAAGTGAAGCGGAAGCAGAAACACCTTTGCCAAAGTAAATGTCAAGTTCTGCCTTGCGGAAGGGAGGTGCAACCTTGTTCTTTACAACCTTTACGCGAACCCTGTTACCAAGTGCATCTTCGTCTCCCTTACCGTCGATTGTTTCAATGCGGCGGATGTCGAGGCGGATGGATGAATAGAACTTAAGGGCATTACCACCGGTAGTAGTTTCAGGATTTCCGAACATAACTCCGATTTTCATGCGGATCTGGTTTATGAAAACAATGGTACAGCGGCTTTTTCCAACAATGGCAGTGAGTTTGCGGAGTGCCTGGCTCATAAGGCGGGCCTGAACACCCATTACACTGTCGCCCATTTCACCGTCAATTTCCTTCTGCGGAGTAAGGGCTGCAACGGAGTCGATGACGATAATGTCAACTGCACCACTGCGGACAAGATTTTCACAGATTTCAAGGGCCTGTTCACCTGTGTCAGGCTGGCTGACCCAAAGTTCATCAATGTTTACGCCCAGATTTTTTGCGTAAATGGGATCAAGGGCATGTTCTGCATCAATAAAGGCTGCAATTCCACCGAGTTTCTGTGCCTCTGCAACTGCATGAAGGGCAAGGGTGGTTTTACCTGAACTTTCAGGACCATACATTTCAATAATGCGTCCCCTGGGGTAACCGCCTACTCCCAGTGCCTCATCAAGGAGAATGGAACCTGAGGGAATTACGTCCACACTGGTCATGTCTGCCTTGGTGCCAAGTTTCATAAGTGAACCTGTTCCAAACTGCTTTTCAATCTGAAGGCGTGCGGCCTCCAGTGCCTTGAGCTTCTCCGACATCTCAGTCGGCATCTTCTCTTCAGTAGCTTTCGCCATGTTAGTCCTCCATAGACTTTAGTTACGATGCTTTTTGCACCGCGCTACTATATAATGAGGTGTAAACTAAGCACTTGAACCACTAGTTTTGCAAATTTTTTTAAAAATTTTCCACCCGGAAAGCATTATTATGTATAGTAGAATAAAAGTCAAGGGGAGAAGAAGTGCTTATTTTGGAAAAAACATGAGCATATATCTCCACTTCGCTTCGCTCCAGTCGATATGACAGGGGGTTTTTGCAGGGAGGTCTCGAATACACGGAGGCCAGACACACATGTTTGCAAGGAAGCGCCATGGAGGGCGCTTCCCTCGTGAGTTTTGAAATAAACATGGAGTAATTCTTTGAAAAAGAATTACGCAGTATAAGTTTTTGCACGGAGGCAAAAACTTATACCCTGAACATATCAATCTGTCCGCCGATTTCGATGATGGAATCTTTCATCTGCCCGGCAATGCCACGGAGGGCTTCTCCAGTCTCATTTATCTTTCTTGCACCAACTTTCATTTCTTCCATGCTGCTCTGCATAACTCCGGTTACATCCTGAAGATTGCGTACTTCTTCAAGAATGGCTTTATTTCCTTCCATCATTTCATGGCCTGCATTGCGCACCTCAAGGGAACTGTCGTTCATTGTATGAAGGGCAGAAGAAATCTGTTTGGAACCTTCATTCTGTTCTTCCATAGCGGCACGAATCTGCTGGACAATCATATCCGTTTCACGAATCTTATCCGTTACGTTCTGGAAAGCTTTGTTTGACTGGCTTGAAGCAGTAACAACATCAGAAATTGAATGCTGAATGTTTGAAAGCTGTTCACCGATTGTTCTGGACTGCTGGCCTGAAGTTTCGGAGAGTTTACGGATTTCATCTGCAACAACAGAGAATCCCCTTCCTGCATCTCCTGCGTGGGCGGCCTCAATAGCGGCATTCATGGCAAGAAGATTTGTCTGCTCTGCAATAGAGGCAATGGCAGTATTTGCTTCCTGTAAAGAGGCACTCAAATTCATAATCTGTTCGATTTTATCATTTACGTCAGTCTGAAGCTGTGAACCTTCCTGGGCACTCTGGGAAAGTTCCGTAAAGGAAGAAGACATTTTTTCCATGGAAGTATTAACGGAACGTATGTTTCCAATCATCTGTTCAACGGCAGCACTTGCCTGAGAAACACCTGCCCCCTGTCTTTCGATCATGCGTTCAAGAGACTCAATGTTAGAAGCAATTTCATTTACTGCACCGGCTGTCTGATGCACACTGCCTGCCTGATTTTCAATCTGATTATGGACACTCTCAATGTTAGCAAGAATCTGTGTGATGGAAGAAGCGGTATCTGAAGTACTTGCACTCAAGTCCTCTCCTGCCCGTCCAAGTCTGTCACGGGAAACTTTTATCTGGGAGATAATTCCCTGAAGGCGCTCAGTAAACTTATTAAAGCTGATTACAATCTGACCGATTTCATCCTGCAAAGTTGTTTTTACACGGCGGGTCAGGTCGGCATCACCGGAAGCAACATCTTCTATTGCATGCTGAACGGTTTTGAGTGGCTTAAAGGCAACGGTACTCATTATAAGGAGCACGGTAACTGCAATCACAAGGTCCCCGATTATTGCCCAGATAAGATAAGACCTCATTTTTTCAAGGTTACCAAAGAAAGAATCATAGGTGGAAATGCAAAGAACAATCCAGTCTGTTCCAGGAACAGGTCTGTAGGCGGCAACACATTTTGAATTACTGCGGGTGTCAAAAAATTCTTCGCCACCTGTTTTTCCTTCCATGGCATGAGAGAGAACGTCAAAAATGCCCTCTCCTTTTACAAGACCTTCTTTTACATTCTGTCCGTCCTGAACGTCTTTTACATTTGTGGAAGCAATTGTATTTCCGGTAATTTTACTTATAACCTGAATGCGGGAATCTTTAGCGGAACCAAACTTTACGCCATTAAGTTTATAGGAAAGCACCTCTCCGTAGACGTTTGCGGTAACACAGCCGATTGGATTTCCGTTTTTGTCAAGAACCGGCACGCTGTAAATCTG
>JAEEKM010000202.1 GCA_016282455.1 Treponema sp.
ACGAAACAGGTGTTGCACTGGAAAATATTTCAGGTAAGGTGGAAGATTCCATCATGAAGATTGGTCAGCAGATTGACCAGTTCCAGGTGTAAGTTCTTTCTCCAAGCATAAACTTTAAGGGGGTGACCAGAACTTATCTGGCCGCCCTTTTTTTATAATTTTTCCGTTCTTGAAACAAAAGCCTTATTTCTGTAAAATTACCTCATGTACGCATTTATGTTTTTTGCCCTGCCGGCAGTGATAATCTGGTACTCTTTCAGCCAGAAAGATTTTACTTTCAGAAACTTTATTCCCGCAATCCTCATTGGATTTTTTTCCGCCCTCATTGCCTGCCTGGTAAAAGAGTTTTTTATTCTGTCTGATTCAATTCTCACCACAAACACCTTTGAAACCTTTATTAAACTTTTTGTAAAAGAAACCCTACTTCCGTCTGCAGTTCTTATTGCAGTGTTCCTGCTTTTTTCAAAAGACAGCAGCGAATATAAAGGAGCCGCCATTCTTCCCCTGCTCGCTTCCTTTTACGCAGTTTTCATTCCATACTCAGGATTCACCTCTGCAGAAAAAGCAACCGCCTTTATGATTTTTACAAAACCCCTGCTCTTTACAGCCCTCTGCATCTGGCTTGAACTTTTTATTTCAAAAGCCCTTTCACTTTTTGCAGAAAAAAAGATTTCTGCTTTCATTATCTTTACAGTCTTAAGCATTGCCGCATCCCTTGTCCCCGCTGCAATACAAACCCTCTGGTACTACGACACCCTCTTCCCCCTGCACATAATCCTTACCAGCCTCTACTTCATTGGAAGCCTTGTCATGTACGGTTACAAAACAATCCACAAAGCAAGCCCCTCTATGAATGGCAATTGTTAATCAAAAAAAGAAAGTACACATTCATTCCCGTAAGTATTGTCATGGAAAACTGGAACGCAACGGAGTGTCAGCTGGCATGGGTGGCACTTTGCAGCCGCAGTAATCACAAGAAACAATTACCAGATTGTAGTGCAAAACTCCCTGTCCGACTATTATTCGCATGCAACCGTGCCAGGCCCCATGCCAGATGACACGGGAGTGAAGTGCCAGTTTTCCATGCAAACATTCTTGACTTAGCTCAATTTTTCTGATAAAGTGACAGAAACTATTTTCGTTCTTGTGGCAGTAACTTGGGCGATAACAGTGGGAGAATGAGGCATTGGTCTTGCGGTTTTTGTTTCCGCAATTTCGCGAAAGTGTGATGCCTGAGCCTACTGGTTGTTCTTTGCTGTCGGGCAAGATAAGGAGTTATTTTATGAAAAAGGGAATCCACCCCGACTACAAACTTACAAAAATCACCTGCGTTTGCGGCAACGTGATTGAGACCCGCTCTACAGTGGAAGACATCCACGTGGAAATCTGCTCTGCCTGCCACCCATTCTACACTGGTAAGCAGAAACTGGTTGACACTGCAGGTCGCATTGACCGCTTCAACAAGCGCTACGGAATTGCAGGCGACAAATAAGCGCATTGCCTGAACACAAAGGTGCCTGAAAGAGAAATCTTTCGGGCATTTTTTTTTGCACAAAAGAAGTAAACATTTCTAACCCTTGTATAAAAATCCATTTACCTATAAAATAAGCCATCATGAAAAACAAAAAGAACACGAAGCGCACGGTCATTCTTTTTACCGCCCTTTTCTGCTTCATTTACATAATCTTTGCACTCCGCCCTCTTGGAGCCGAGCTGCACCTTACTCCCGAATGGACAGTAGACATGTCCCGCCTTTCCCAGTCAAAAGAAGGAGACGAAGCAATCCCCTTCAGATTAGGACAGAACATGGGTTACTTTACCAGTGACGGCAGAGTCATCTCCTTAGTTTCCTTCCCCTTCAAGGCAAGCATTTCTGAAAACTATTATGCCCCCTACGGCGCAGACAACAGGGAAACAAAATTCTTTCTTTCAAACGGAGAAGAAAAAGGAACAATAACCTCTCCAGGCTTCCCCTACTTTGACCACGACAGAATTTTTCTTTTCATGCCGGGCGGAAACTCCTTTGCAGAACTAAACGAAAATGGAGAAAAAATCTGGCAGTACGAAAGCTATGCACCGGTTACAGCCTTTGCCTCAAGTAAAATGGGAAGTGTGGCAGGTTTTGCAGACGGAAACTTAATCTCCTTTACAAAAGACGGAAGCATTGACCAGAGTTTTGCCCCAGGTGGCAGTGACGTTCAGGTAATTTTAGGCGCAGACATTTCAGAAGACGGAAGCATGATTGCCTGTCTTTCAGGACAGAATAAACAGCGCTTTGTTGTTGCACAAAAAAAAGAAGGTCACTCCCGTGTAGTTTTCCACGAGTACCTTGAAAAAGATTTTACCAGACAGTCTCTCGTTTACTTTAACAAAAAAGGCGACACCGTCTACTACAACTACAAGGGCGGACTTGGAATCGTAGACATAAAAAAATCCGTAAGTTCCCACGTTCCCATTGAAGGAACAATCACACAGATTGAAGAATCCTCTGTAGGAGACATTGTATTTGTCTTAAGCAGGGACAAGGAGACTTACACAATCACCACCATTGAACCCTTTGATCACCCTGCCGCAAGTTTCTCATTTAAGGGCCACAATGCCTTTATTCAGATTCGTGATGATGCACTTTTTATCGGAAGGGACAATAAAATTTCCCGCCTCACAATTTCCCGTAAATAGGTACTGCAATGAAAAGAAAAATAAAGATCGCAATTATTTTACTTTCGTTAATTTCACTTCCACTTTTTGCCTTTGACTGGCCTCAGAGTGAAACCGCCTCAGATTCATTTTTTTCCTACTTCGGACAAAAACGAGGAAACACAATTTCAACTTCGCTGATTTTTCATGACAATGCAGAAATAAAAACCACAGATGTAGGACAGGTTGCAGTTATTCTTACAGACCATTCAGATGACTTCGGATGGTTTGACTCAACGCTCGGAAACGCAGTGATTGTAGCCCATGACGACTCCATCAGTACAGTCTACGGAAACCTTGATGCCGCTTCTTTCCCGGAAGAAATATTTACAAGCACAAAAATGCCTGCAGGAACTTCTCTTGGCACAAGCGGAAACTCCGGCTGGCAGGAAGGACAAAGCTGTCTTGAGTTCCAGGTGATTGACACAAAAAACAAAACTGCCATAAACCCCAGAATCCTCATGCCCAGAATGGGAAGGGAACTGCCCCTTGTTCCAGGCGACCTTACCCTTCGGGACAAAAAAGGCATTGAACACAAACTCGCATGGGAACGCTATCTTCCCGCAGGACAGTACACCCTTTACAGAGAGCGGCAGTCTGTTGCAGTTCCTTTTAAAACTCTTGTTGCCATAAACGGCGCTACCGTAGAAAGCATTCCCTACGACACTCTTGCAGAAAAACAGGGAAGACTCTGTGCAATTGGAAACGCAAACTATCCGGTGGAACTTCTTTACCCTGATGAAAAATGGCAGCTGCTTGCAAACATTCAGCTGAGTCACGGAAGAAACACGCTTTCAGTTACAGTAGTAGACATTTTGGGAAGTGCAAAAACCATCACCTACAATCTGGACATAAACTAAAACCTGTTTGTAAAAAAAGAAAAATACTCAGGCAAAGGGGCTTCTATTTTTTTTGGGAGCTCCAGTTTTTTTATCAGCTCATCATCTAAAAAAGTTATTTCTTTTGCATGAAGAAGAATTGGCGGAAGGTTTTTATTTTCTTTTGG
>JAEEKM010000203.1 GCA_016282455.1 Treponema sp.
GTTGGAACAGGATTCTTCGGTTACAACGACAGCACCTACCACAACACAGAAAGACAGTAGCACCCCCCGTTGGTTGAACTAGCCCCCGGTGGTTGAACCAGACCCCGATGGTTGAGGCTCTCGTGCGAAGCTGCGGAACGCTAACCACCGGATGTCATTTCGACTGAAGCACTAAGGCTTTTACTGTCATTTCGACTGAAGCACTAAGGCTTTTACTGTCATTTCGACTGGAGCACGAAGTGCGGAATGGAGAAATCTACACCTGTTTAACAAAAAAACTATGAAAACAAACCCCCAGCCCCCAAAAGTGTCCGTTTGCATCCCTGTCTGGCAGACAGAAAAAACTCTAACTGCCAGTCTGGAATCAGTATTTGCTCAAAACTTTGATTCTTATGAAATCCTTGTCCTAAATGACGGAAGCGAAGGTAAAGACGACTTTGGAAGAAATGCAAAAAAAATCGTAAAGGAAGAAAGTAAGCGTTTAAACAAAGAGCGCAAAAATCAGGGCCTGGAACAAATACCCCATACCTACTTAGAAAACAAAAAGAACCTGGGCACTCTGGAAACAAGACGTCTTCTTACCGAAGAAGCAAGCGGCACATACCTATTAATGATGGACTCAGACGACACCCTGCTGCCGGAAGCAGTAAGTAAAATGTACAAAGCCGCAGAAGACAATTCATTCCCCGACATAATTCACGCCTGCTTCACGGTTTCAACTTCTGACAAAGAAAAAGAAAAGGAGGCAATGGAAAAAATAAACAATCTTTCTGCAACGCCGCTATTTGGAAAAGAAATAAAAGAGAATTTTATAAAAGGCGGTCAGACAAGCTTTCTCTGTGGAAAACTCATAAAAAAAGAAACTTACCTTAAGGCATTCAGCCACATTCCCTTTACAAAATGCGTCATGGCAGAAGACTTACTCATTTACACCTTCGTCACTTTAGAAGCCCAAAGTTATTACCCGCTAAAAGAATTTGTCTACTGCTACAACATGGAAGACGGCATTACAAGTTCTAAAACAATCACAAGCCTTAAAAAATGGGAAGGAGTTTGTTCTGCCGCAAATGTTTTTACCGCCATCTATTCAGAAATAGAAAACTTACCGCCAGACACCTTTACAGGCGAAGAAATATCCTACATCAGTGCCCGCTGCCGCTACCACATGAGTCAAAGCATCCTCCAGCTAAAAAACTGCGTACCCCCCGAACTGCAGCATGAAGCAAGACTTATGCTCTGCGACTACTGGGGAGAAGATTTTGTCACAGATATGGAAAAGCAAAACCCCTAGACAAAAAGACAGATATACTATAATATATATGCCAAAGTTTACGATTGTTTGTTGTGAGGTGAAAGATGATTTTCCCACTGGAAGAAATGGTTAAATTTAAGGGCGGTATGTATGAGATTTCTGCAGCAGCAAGTCGCCGTGCATATCAGCTTGCAATGGTAAAAGACCCTATTCTTGAAGAATATGATGACAAAGTGGTGAGCATTGCCGCCCGTCAGCTTTTTACACATGAAGTGCAGTATCGCATTGGAGACTCACAGAACTCATAGTTTTGAGGGCATTTTTTGAGCGGGTCAAGAGAAACAAAAGAGAAAATTCCTGTTCTTGTAATATTTGCCCCAACTGCCTGTGGTAAGACTGCTTTTGTCCAGAGTTTATTTGGAAAGAGCAGTCTTTCTGTTTTTAAAGAAAAAGGCGAAGTAATCAGTGCAGACAGTCAGGCCGTTTATAAAGGACTTGATATAGGAACTGCAAAACCCAGTGCAGAAGAAATTACAGAACTCCCCTGCCACATGATAAACCTTTGTGAGCCCACACAACAGTTTGACTTAGGAGATTTTGTTCACGGAGCAGACAGGGCCTCAAGAGACATTTATTTCCGAGGGAAACTCCCCCTTCTTGTAGGCGGAACCGGTTTTTACATAAGGGCTTTTTTACTGGGTCTCCCCTCCACCCCGGAACCGACACCTGAAGTTCGCGAACGGGTAAAAGAAAAACTTTTACAGGAAGGAAAAGAAGCCCTTCGTGCAGAACTTGAAATTGTAGACCCCGAAAGTGCAAGGCGCATTCACCCCAACGACCTTTACAGAACAAGCCGTGCCCTTGAGATTTTTTACACCTGCGGAAAAACTCAAAGTTCCTTTTTAACCCAGAACACCCTCAGAGAAGAATATAATTTTTGTACAATAATCCTTACCCGCGACAAAGACGAACTCATGAAAAGAATTGACCTCAGGGTAGAAGAAATGTTCCGTATGGGCTTAAAAGAAGAAGTTCAAAACCTAAAAAAACAGGGCTTTACCAAAGACACACCAGCCATGAGAGCAATCGGTTACAGCGAGTTTTTTGACGAAAAGCTTCTTTCACAGGGAGATGATGCCATAAAAGAGGCCATAAAAAATCACTCCCGGCAATATGCAAAAAAACAGTACACCTTCATGCGGGGCATACCCGGAGCCACATTTGTTGACGCAAAAAATATCAGCGAAGACCTTTTAAAAAAAATTTTACACGAGAATCATTTTTAAAGACAAGGCTTTTGAATCTTCCAGTTCTTAATTCTTGTGATTTTTTTCACAGTCAAAAAGTGACACTGTACATTTTTTCACAGTAAACACCAAAAAAGTGAAAAAAGCATGGAATTTTCGGGATTTTTGATATATTTTGCTTAACAAACCAAAAAATATACTATATAATAATGTCATTACAGTTGGGCGTATTGTACCCATGTGAATTTAGGAGATTGTAATGGCTAACACAAACAAAATCACTATTATCGGAGCCGGTCAGGTTGGTTCCACTGTTGCTTTCGCACTTACCCTTAAAGGTATTGCTTCAGAAATTGTTCTGATTGACATTGCGAAAGACCGCGCCATGGGAGAGGCCATGGACATTCGTCAGGGTACACCTTTTATCGGACAGGTTTACATCCACGACGGTGAATATTCAGATGCAAAGGATTCTGACATTGTTATTCTTACTTCAGGAGTTGCACGCAAACCCGGACAGAGCCGCCTAGATCTTGCCCAGACAAACGTAAACATCACAAAGAGCATTATTCCTGAAATCACAAAATATGCCCCTGATGCACTTTATGTAATCGTTGCAAACCCTGTAGACATTCTTACCTACCAGTTTGTAAAGACAAGCGGCATTCCCGCAAACCACATTTTCGGAACAGGTACCATGCTTGACACAGCACGTTTCCGCGCCCGCATTGCAGAGACATACAAAGTTGCACAGGAGAACGTTCACGGTTATGTTTTCGGTGAACACGGAGATTCTTCTTTCGTACCCTGGTCTCTTGCAAACATCGGTTCAATCCCTGTAGACAAGTACGCAGAAGCTTTTGAAGCAGGCAAGCTTCCAACTTTTAACAAGGATGACGTTGAGGACTACATCAGAAAGTCAGGCGGAATTATCATTGCTGCTAAAAAATGCACAAACTATGCAATCGGCGTAACAACCGCCCACCTCTGTGAAGCCCTTACCTACGACACAGATTCAGTTCTTACAATCAGCACCATGCTTGACGGAGAGTACGGAATTAATGATGTATGTCTTTCAATTCCAGCAGTTGTAGGCCGCAACGGAATTACCAGCCGCATTGTAGCTCCACTTACAGATGCAGAAATTGCATCCCTCAAGCACAGCGCCGACTGCCTCAAGGACGTAATCAATCAGCTTGATTTTAACTAATCGATAACTAAAAAAACTTACTGCTGCTCCCAGCGGGAACCCGACTTGAAAAAAGGCTGGCTTGAAGCTGCGCTGCAAATACCGCGCTTCGCTTGTGCAGATTTTTTTTTCAAGCCGGAACCACGCTTCCGCAAACAGTAAGATTTTTTTAAGCATAGGAAAAGAATAAAATGTCAGAATACAGAATTGAACACGACTCCATGGGAGAAGTGAAAGTTCCCGCAGATAAACTCTGGGGAGCACAGACAGAAAGAAGTCATGAGAACTTTAAGATTGGTGTGGGAATTGAAACCATGCCAAGAGAAATTACAAAAGCCTTCGGTTATCTTAAAAAGGCAGCCGCTCTTGCAAACTCAGAGCTCAAGCCTGAAAAGATGACTGCAAAAAAAGTAGAAGCAATCAGCAAGGCCTGTGACGAAGTTATTTCAGGAAGCCTTAACGAAAACTTTCCTCTTGTTGTATGGCAGACAGGCAGCGGAACACAGAGCAACATGAATGCAAACGAGGTTATTGCAAACCGTGCAAACCAGCTTGCAGGAGAAAAACTCTGCCACCCCAATGATGACATTAACATGAGTCAGTCTTCCAACGACACTTTCCCCACTGCCATGCACATTGCCGCAGTTGTGGAAGTAGAAGACAAACTCTTCCCCGCCATTGATCTTCTTGTAGATACCTTTAAGCGTCTTGAAAAAGAAAACGAAGGAATTGTAAAAAGCGGACGCACCCACCTTCAGGATGCAGTGCCCATCAGCTTTACACAGGAAATTTCCGGCTGGAGAACAAGTCTTGAGCGTGACAAGGAAATGCTCAAAAGTTCACTCCCCTACCTCAAGCAGCTTGCCCTTGGTGGAACTGCAGTTGGTACAGGTCTTAATGCACCAAAGGGATTTGACACTCTGGTTGCAAAAAAAGTGAGCGAACTTACTGGTAAAGATTTTGTTACCGCTCCAAATAAATTCCATGCCCTTACCAGCAAGGACGAAATCGTTTTTGCCCACGGAGCACTTAAGGCTCTTGCCGCAGACTGCATGAAAATTGCAAACGACGTGCGCTGGCTTGCCTCAGGTCCCCGTGATGGTCTTGGAGAAATTCACATTCCGGAGAATGAACCCGGTTCTTCAATCATGCCTGGTAAAGTGAACCCCACCCAGTGCGAAGCCATGACAATGGTTGCCGTTCAGGTAATGGGTAACGATGCCACAGTCGGTATGGCAGCAAGCCAGGGTAACTTTGAACTTAACGTTTTCATGCCAGTTATTGCATACAACTTTATCCAGAGCACACGTCTTCTTGCAGAAGTTATCGTGAGCTTTAACAATAACTGCGCAGTGGGAATTACCGCAAACAAGGAGAAGATGCACCACAACCTGCACAATTCCCTCATGCTTGTAACTGCCCTTAACCCCTACATCGGTTACGAAAACGCAGCAAAAACAAGTCACCTGGCTTACGAGAAAAACATCAGCCTCAAAGAAGCCTGCGTCCAGTTAGGTTTCCTCACGGCTGACAAATTTGATGAGGTTTTTCATCCTGAACAGATGGTTGGAGATGGAAAGTAGTAGTTAGCAAGTTTGCGCAGCAAACTTGTAGAGAAAGATGCGAAGCAGCTTTCTCCTATTCCATCCTGAACAGATGGTTTAGAGTGGAGAAATCTATAAATGTTCTGTAAAAAACATTTGTAGACATCTCGACTGCGCTCGATGTGACAGTTTGTGGCGATGGCACTTTTGTTTAACGGAACAATATTCCGTCCGACAAAAAACTGCCGTCAAAAAAAATATTTATTAAATGAACCGGGGAGTGGCTGCCTTTGGTTCGTCCGATTATCGGATTAAACTGAACCTTTGGTACCCTTCTTCGGAATGGTTTTATTTTACTTTAGGAAGGAAGTAGGTTATGGAGAATACCAAACACTACGCTTACTTTCCCGGATGTACGCTCAAGAACAAGGCAGTAGACCTTGACATTTATGCGCGTCGTTCGGCGGAAGCTCTGGGTTTTACCCTTGACGAGATTCCTGAGTGGCAGTGCTGCGGCGGTGAGTATCCGCTTGCAAAAAATGAGATTGCCACTAAGCTTTCTTCTGTGCGCGCTTTGGCTGATGCCCAGAAAGACGGTAAGGAATTGCTCACTCTTTGTTCTGCCTGCTACAATGTTCTTAAGCAGGTGAATCACGACATGCAGACTGACGAGAACGTGATTCTTAAAGTGAACAACTATCTTAAGCAGGATGACATTCAGTACCACGGAGAAGCAAAAGTGGTTCACTTCCTTGAAGTGCTCCGTGATGTTGTGGGCTGGGACAATGTTAAGGCTGCCGTTAAGAATCCTCTTAAAGGTAAGAAAATCGGTGCTTACTACGGTTGTCTTCTTCTTCGCCCTGCAAGTGTTCTTGAATTTGATGATCCTGAGAATCCACAGATTATCGAAGACTTTATCAAGGCAATTGGTGCTACCCCGGTTATTTATGCTCAGAGAAATGAGTGCTGCGGTGCCTATACTGCTCTTGAAGATCCTTCCATTCCAGAGAAACGTGCAAAGAAAATTCTTGCAAATGCAAAAGACATGGGAGCAGATTTCCTTGTAACAAGCTGTCCTCTCTGCCGCTACAACCTTAACAAAAACAAGGGTGCAGACGGTCTTGAAGTTATCTATTTTACAGAACTTCTCGCTGAGGCTCTGGGAGTAAAGGATGCGTCTTCCGGGGAGGTTGCATAATGTTACAGAGTGAAATTGAAGATTTCAAAGCTACCATTGCAGAGATTAGTGGCGTTAATACCAAAAAGTGCATGGTCTGCGGTAAGTGCTCAGGTACCTGCCCCAACTATGACGAAATGGAGTACCACCCCCACCAGTTTATTCAGATGGTTGAAAACGGAGAGGTAGAAAAACTTCTTGCAAGTAAGTCTATCTACAAGTGTCTTTCCTGTTTTGCCTGTCTGGAAAGGTGTCCCCGCCAGGTAGAGCCTGTTAAGGTTATTGAAGCCGTACGTCAGTTTGTAGAAGGCCAGAGAGGTCCGCATCATCTTGACCCGGTACAGGTTCCTGAATTTTTAGACGAAGATATGCCCCAGCAGGCTATCGTTAGTGCTTTTAGAAAATACAAGCGTTAAGAGGTGGCATAGAATATGGAAAGAATCGGAGTATTCGTGTGCCACTGCGGCACAAATATTGCAGGCACAGTTGATGTTGCCAAAGTTGCCGAAGAACTTGGTAAAGTAGACGGAGTTGTTTATTCAACCCACTACACTTACATGTGTTCTTCTGCAGGTCAGAAAATGATTGAGGATCACATCAAAGACGACAAGCTTACCGGTGTGGTTCTTTGTTCCTGTTCCCCCCGCATGCACGAAAAAACCTTCCGTGGCTGTGCAGAGCGTGCAGGACTTAACCCCTTTAAAGTTGAAGTTGCAAACATCCGTGAACAGGACTCATGGGTCTTAAAGGACATGGATGAAGCAACTGAAAAAGCCATTGCCCTGGGTAAAGCAGCAGTTGCCAAGGCTATTCTTGACACTCCCCTTACCCCCGGCGAAACACCAATGACAAAGCGTGCCCTTGTTATTGGAGGCGGTATTGCAGGTATTACTGCAGCCCTTGACATTGCAGACGCAGGCTTCCCTGTTGACATTGTGGAGACAAAACCAACTGTGGGCGGTAAAATGGCCCAGCTGGACAAAACCTTCCCGACACTGGACTGCGCTTCATGTATCGTTACTCCAAAGATGACTGAAGTAAGCCAGAACCCCAACATCCGCATTCTCTCTTACAGTGAAGTTCAGAATGTTACAGGTTATGTGGGTAACTTTACTGCTACAATCAAACGCAAGGCCCGTTATGTAGACGAGACCAAGTGTACCGGTTGTGGTGCATGTATCGAGAAGTGCCCCAACAAGCGCGTGCCAAATGAGTTTAACCTTAACCTTGACACCCGCACTGCAATCTACATTCCATTTGCACAGGCTGTTCCAAAGGTTGCCACAATCGATTCAACCGCCTGTCTCCGCCTTAAGGCAATGAAGAATGGAAAGACTGCCTGTGGTTTCTGTGAAAAAGCATGTGGTGTTGGTGCAATCAACTACAATGCAACAGACACCATCATGGAAGAAAAATACGGAGCAATTGTTGTTGCCACCGGTTACAATCCCATTAAGCTTGACAAGTTTGATGAATACGCCTACAGCCAGAGTAAAGATGTTGTAAGTTCACTTGAGTTTGAACGTCTTTGCAATGCCGCAGGTCCTACAAACGGACACCTTCTGCGCCCCTCAGACGGACGTGAACCAAAGAAGA
>JAEEKM010000204.1 GCA_016282455.1 Treponema sp.
TACTAAAGATGAACCGTACGCATTATGTTTTTATCTCTACAACATATTTGAAGACATAACTAATACTTCAATAATGAATGATGATGAAAACGTAATAAAATGTTTCTTGAAATATACAAAGACACTCAATAAAACTGAACGTCTTGGAAAAGTCTTGGACTTCCAGATAAACAAACTTGTAGAACAGAAAATCTTAAAACCTCTCACAGTTCCAGTCAATGAAGAAATGTGTTTTGATGATGGCGATATTCCATATTGTTTTGAGCAGGATAAAAAAATCGACCGTGCCATGAGGCGTTATGATGATGTTGATGAAACCTTAATTAATCTGCTTAGAGTTTTGTATTGCACTGAAAAACCTGTCTTTTCTTCAATTATAAATTCAACAATTTTCAGCAATGGCTCTGATTATTCACTAAGGACCACATTAAAACTCTCTAGCAAACTTGAAAATGCCATTTTTGATATTTCAAAGACACATTTTCTCATGGACCAAGTACAGCTTAATGAAAACGAAGCCCGCTACATTCTTTTGAAATCTCGTTTTGATACTATTGAAGATTTACGTACTATTGCGCGTTCTTATGAAAATGAAGTAAAAGCATTAACTGCAGAAATGATAGGCGTATCCCCAACGAAACTTAAATACATGCTCCGTAATGACCAGAAAATCAAAATATATGGATTTGTTGATGAAGAAGGTTACTATGATTCATGCGTAAATGACTGTATTGAAGAACAGAGCATTGAGTCTTATTTCAGTGACTTGTTAAAACCTCTGGACTGCAGTGATGCTTATAAACTCGACAGTTTTTCTGTTAAGGAGGAATCTGTTGAAATATGTACAGATTTATTGAATGGAAATAATCCTGTTTCTATTCTTTTTTATGGAAAGCCTGGAAGTGGTAAAACCGAACTTGCAAAAGCAATCTGTAAAAATACTGGAAAACAGATATATGTTTTCAAGAACGAGGCAGAAACAAACATTCGTAAAAATGTTTTAGGTCGTCTTGTTTGTCTTCTTTCAATGGAGCGACAGGATTCAATTCTGATTGTTGACGAGGCTGACAGTCTTTTGAAAACTATTGAATTCTCATTTTTTGGAAGTTATCCATCAGAAACAAAGGGAACAGTTAATAAAATGCTGGAAAATAATAAGGATAAAGTTATCTATATTATAAACCATCAGCAGCAAATTGATGAATCAACCCGCCGACGTTTTATCTTCAGTATAAAGTTTGAAGATATGCCTAGTACAATGCTCCACTCCATTGCAGAAAGTAAGATTGCTGCTATGAATATTCCAGATGAAAATAAAGTTCAGGTACTTTCATTATTGGATAAATATCATCTGACAGGACAAAGTGTTGATAACATTATAAAAACAATCGAAGGAATGTCTTGCAAAGAAGAAGACATTCTCCTGAAAAAAGTTGAGATTGTAATGAAAGAAAATGCAATTCTTCTTCACGGAAAGGCAAAAATGCGTGATACCGTAAAGACAGAATACGATCCGAACGTTTTAAATGCATCAATGAATCCCCTTAGAATTGTTGAAATGGTTCAGAACGCAGCCAAATTTGCAGAAAAAAACAAAGGTACCGAAAGTGGAATCAGAATGCTTTTTTATGGTTTAAGTGGTACTGGGAAAACTGAACTTGCACGCTACATTTCAGAAAAACTCGGTAAGCGTATTCTCTTAAAGCGTGCCAGTGATATTTTTGGAATGTTTGTGGGACAGAATGAAAAGAATATCAGGGATGCCTTTGCTGAGGCAGAAAATACAGATTCTATCCTTCTTTTTGATGAAGCCGATAGTTTTTTTGCAGACAGAAACCAGGCTCAGCGCAGTTGGGAACGTTCTACGGTAAATGAATTCCTTACTCAGATGGAAGAGTTTTCCGGAATTCTTATCTGTACTACAAACTTAAGAAATATAATGGATCCCGCAATGCAGCGCAGATTCCATATGCTCGTTGAGTTTAAGCCAATGAAATTTGATGGAATCAAAATTATGGCAGACAGATATTTCCCGGCCTATCATCTTTCAAATAAACAGATTGAAGAATTGGAAGATATGGAAAGCGTTACTCCTGGTGATTTTGGTTCCCTTTCCAGCCGCATTCGCTTCATGAATCCTGATGATGTAAATTCCGACTATATTCTTGAAGAACTCAAAAAACTTCAGACTGAAAAAAAGAATCAGTGGAATGCAGAAACTAATTCAAGTAAAGGCAAAATTGGATTTCATGTAGATTAAAAGGAGACACTTTTATGGAAAAGACCTATGGAAGTTTTGAATTAACACAGGAAGGAATCTCTTTACATGTTAATTGGGACAAGAAAGATTATGAAGTCATCGCAAATATCGGTAGACTGCAATTAAAAGAATATTGCCACATGATGTTCATGTGCCCTAGAATTTATACGGAGGAAGATGTTCGGAAAAGATGCATTGACTTAATACCGGTTTTTCTTAATGCATATAAAGCCATAACAGAAAACACAGAAATTTTCAGTAAAAAGAAAGAAGAATACCTGAATATTAAAACAGAAGCCGATGCTATTATTAATGACTTGAATGCAAAAAGACGTGAATATAAACAGCAGTTGAAAAACGGCACTCTTTCAAAAAAAGATTATGATTCGAGGTTTGCAGAAATTAAAAGACAGAAAGATGATTTATTCTTTAAGTCTTATAATTATCTAAGGGATACTGCAAGAGAACTTAGTTCGTCCTATTGTTGCAGTTCTTCCATTGTTTATAACTATATTAAAGAATCCTGGAATTTAGAGGAGGAAAAGTAAATGAATATTTTAAGAATATACGTACATCTTATTCTTCAAGAAGCGAAATATCCAAACCACGCTTCTTTGCAAGCTTAAAACTTGACTTGAATTGCGAAGTTTTCTTTAAAATACATTTCATTACTCGCAATCCTCAAAAAGTTCTTTAGCACTTGTATAAGATTTTATGCGCAGAATGCTATTTTTTCTCCACAAACCCCTCAATTCCAATCACTACACGCCCGGAATTTCCACCCAGATCCTTTTCCATCAAAATACTGAATGTATCATATGACAAAATATATGGTCGCGTCTGGCAGAACTCAAATTCCGTTTTACTGTAATAAGACTCAGGATGATTTTTATAAGAAGCAAAATCATCCTCCATGTTTTTTTCAATATCTACATAGACATTTTCAATCAAAAAGCAGGAAGCCTCATAGTCCTCCTTAAAAACCTGCACATAGTGTTCCCATTCCTCTTCACTTGTGTTTGATTCTGTCTTACCATCTAATTCCACAAGAGTGTAATCAATAACCTTTCCACCACTTACAGTTACATGAACAACATGGTTCCAAAGGGGAGAAGCCGCCTGTTCAGAATAATAATGTTTGAAAGAATAAGTGTAGCTATAGTCTTCTATTCCCGCTTCTTGCCACAGAAGTTTATGTTCCTCAAAACTTTCCTTATCAACAAAGAGCCCGGGTTCATGGGGCATCTTATAGAAAAAGTCCGGTCCGCAGGAAAAAATAAAGAGCATAGACAAACCGATTAAAATGCTTGATACAACTTTTTTCATAGAAACCATCCTTTGCTATTTATTGTCATATATAAAACGCAATTTGACAAGGTATCTGGTTTTCTGTTTTTGAAGTCTCCCTTTAATTTGCATTTTTTCCAAAATCCATCTATACTATCTTCACAAAAAAAAGGAGTCCCCATGAAAAAACAAATCCCAACACTCATTTTCTTTTCAGCCCTAATCCTTGCACCATGCTTTTCCCAGAACAAAAATGAAGAGTTCCCCAAAAGAATCCAGGAGCAGCTTCAATTAAAAAAACAGGAAATAGACACAGAAGCCAAACTCACTGATGTAGTATTCCGCCAGATGGAACACTATGTTTTTGACGAAGAAGGAAGAGAAATTTTTTACGAAGACTTAAGTTCAAAAGACGGCTTCCCGGTTTTTGACGAGAGGAACAGGAACACCATAAGCTTTATCATAAACGACAAAAGCCGCACAAGCACTTATGACAAAATGGGAAACAAAACTTCCAGCCTCATTGAACGCTACGGAAAAGACCCCATAAAGTGGCAGAGGGACTATGACAAAAACAATAAACTCATTCATTCCAAAGGTCACCCTGATGACAAAAGATTAAGCGAAGTATGGTATGACTCCGAAGGAAGAGAAATTCACACCATCAATTCAGACGGAGAAGAAGAATGGTTTACTTTTGACAAAGAAGGCCGCATCATCTCAGAAAAAAAAAGAAACTCAAAAGATTCTCCAATAAATGAAACCAAAAGAAAATATGACAAAAACGGAAATCTTCTTTCAGCGGTCGTAAAATCAGGAAATGAAGTTGAATCATCAATCACAAACAAATACGACAAAAACGGAAAGCTCCTTTATTCAATAGAAAAAGACTACGACTCCATAATGGAATCAAAATACACTTACAATAAAAACGGACTCATCATAAACTCCTCAGCAGAGCGCCGCTACTACGAAGATGATACATACAAAGAACTGCTTGAAGAAACAGAAAGAACAAGTGCAGAATACTTCTACGATGAAAAAGGATTGCTCGTAAAAAAATCAGAAATCTTTTCTATAGAAAATTGCCCTGAGGAAGACGGACATGCAGAAAGCACTTACACTTACAATGAAGAAGGAAAACTCATTTCCGAAGTGGTGAGCGCTTTTTTTACAAACACACCTGAAGATAATTTTGTATATGAGAAAAATTATTATTACAAAGAAAACGGCAACTGGGGCTACACAACAAACAGAGGTGAATTCTTTGAGTTCTACCCTGACGGAAAAAAAGCAATAGAAACAGAAAATGAAAGAAGTACCTACTGGTATGACACAGAAGGAAGAGAAATTCACTGGCAGATAAAAAAAGACGGAATTCTCGACCACGAATACTTTTACACTTATGATGCATTTGGAGAAAAATGCAACGTAAAAGGTTTCAGCTACGACAAGGAAGGAAAGCTTGAATCAGAACTTGAGTACATAACAGAAAGGGACAGCGAAGGAAGAGAAATTCATTACAAATCTACTAATACAAGAAAAAACTCCGACGAAAATCGAGAGCGATGGTCTGAGTATGACAGTCACGGAAACCAGATTTACTATAAAGCGACTCGTCCCGAATATGATGACTATATCTGGAAGTGTGAATACCAGTACGACGAAAAGGGCAACGTAACTTTTTACAAAGACTCAGAAAAAAAGAAATGGGTAAAGTACGATGAACATTCCTTCCCGACATATTTAAAACTCAAGTCCTATCATGCAGGGGGATTTTTCACCTACAACGACAAGGCGTTTTACACGGAGTTTTTCTTTATAAACAAATACACCTTCCACAAAAACGGAAAAGTTAAAGAATGCATGCGCTATTATTTTGAAAATCCAAACTACCACCAGAACGGAGACTACGAACTGGTTCTTGAACGCCAGCCAAACGTAGAAGATTAAAACTAAGTTTATCTTACCCAGCCTGCATCTACATTTAACAGGACCCCGTTTAAGTTTTTGTTTTGTAAAAGATGCAGGCCTTCTTCTGCAACTTCCAGAGAGGAAAGTTCTCTTGCGTCACCAGGAGCATTGCGGGTAAAACCAGGAAGAATTGCATTGCAGGTAATTCCATACTGAGCATATTTTTGCGCCAGGCTTTTTACTAAAACTGAAAGTCCTGTCTTTGCACCACAGTAAGCGGCATTGGTTAAAGCAGGGCGAACGTTTTCAGTTCTTGTTCCTCCAAACAAAAGTATGCGGCCGAATTTTCTTTCCATCATGCCAGGCAGAACCCGGCTCAAAAGCATTCCGGGGAGTGCATAGTCAAGCAGGGCAATTTTTTTCCATTCCTCATCTTTCATTTCATGAAGATCTTTTTGCAAAAAGGGACCGTAGCAGACGGAGAGAATGTCACATTCTTTAAGGGCTTTATCAAAATCAGGGTCAGAAAAAATAGAAAAATCCAGAGAATCAAAATCTGTAGGGAAAAATTTATTTACGGTAAAAGAAGGCTCATGACGGCCAGTGCAAAAAACCCTGCAGTCATTTTTTAAGAGGAGTTTAGAAAGCTCACCGCCTATGCTTGAAGTACCGCCAATCACAAGGGCATTTTTTTTACAAAGTGAATTTTTCTTTTCTTCCATATCCGTATTGTAGCGCAAAGAAGAAAAATTGTGTACATTAGAGGCATGAATCTGGACAACGTGGTTATTATTTTAAGTCACCCGGAAGAAAGCCGGAATATTGGTGCCGTGTGCCGCGGTATGGCAAACAACAATCTTCATACTCTGCGCATTGTGGGTAAGCGGGAAGAATTTGACGACACAAGAGTTCGCATTCTTGCCATTCACGCCGCCTACATCTGGGACAATGCACAGTTTTACGATAGCATTACACAAGCAAGTGCAGACTGTGTCTGTGCCGCAGGAACCACAAGACGCCGTGGAAAAAAACGCAAGGGTAAACTTCTTCTTCCCGAAGAGTTCACTGATTTTGCCGAAAGGTGCGACGGAAAAGTAGCAGTTGTTTTTGGAAACGAGCGGACAGGTCTTACAGACGAAGAACTTCTTGAATGCACAATGGGAGTGACCATTCCTTCCAGCGACGAATTTGCTTCCCTTAATTTAAGTCATGCAGTGCAGATAATTGCCTACCACCTTTTCCGTTCTACACAAAAAGATTTTAAAGGATACACACCGGTTCCACTTGAACGCCTTGACTCAACTGTTACTTCCATTGCAGACAACCTGCAGCGCATAGGATTTTTTTCACGAACAGGCCGGCCTGACATGGAACAGTTCTGGAGGAACATCCTCTCCCGTGCGGCCCTTAGCGAAGGGGAAGCCCAGTACATAGAAAAAATTTTTGACAAAGCCGCAGGTCTTGCCACGAAAGGTAAAGAAGAGTAGTCCCTATTCAAAACAAATGTCGCTGTTTTCTATTACTTCTCCGTTACTGCGGCCGGAAGCAGCAATGATTGTGTTCTTTAATTCACGGACGTTACCGGGCCAGGACCAGGCATAAAGTTTTTCCAGTGCCAGTGGTGAAAGAGATTTACCACACTCAGCGGCAAATTTGTTTGCAAGAGGAATAATTTCTTCCCGCCTCTCTCTGAGGGGAGGAACAGTTACCACAATCACGCTTATTCTGTAATAAAGCTGTTTTCTAAAAAGACCTTCTTCCATCCGCTTTTTTAAATTCGCATCTGTTGCAAACATGAGTCTTGCATTAAATGCTATGGAAAGGGTACTTCCTGTTTTTCTAAAAGTTTTTGTGTCCAGCACCCCAAGAAGTTTTGCCTGATGTTCAAAAGGTAGTTCTGCAATTTCATCAAGAAAGAGCGTACCGTCCTGCGCTCTTGAAAAATATCCCTCCGTGTTTTCTGCTCCCGTAAAGGCTCCCTTAACAGTTCCATAAAGTTCGCTTGCAAGAAGAGTAAGATTTAATTCCGAAACTTTTACTTCAACAAATTCTTTTTCTTTTCTTAAAGACATATCATGAATAATTCTTGCAGAATAATTTTTTCCACTCCCGCTTTCGCCCAGAAGAAGTACAGGTTCATCACATTTAGCAGCCTGAGTCATTCGGTTAAGGTATTCTTTGTATGAGGAAGAGAAAGAAAGTTTTTCTTCATGAAAAAATTTATTTACTGTCTTTTCTTCAAGTGAAGTTTCATCGGCTGCATTTTCAATCAGGGAAAATAATTTTTTCACATCTGAACTTTTAAAAATCAGTATGGAAAGAATTTCTGGAAATAAAAAAGAAAGGGTTAATAGTGATTTCCGTTTTGTAAAAAGCAGGACAATATTTTCTTTAGGAGACAGGACTTCACAAAAAGAGGCAAGCTGAATTTCTGAAAATGAAATTCCATCAAGAAGAAGAATGCCTCCCTGGTAAAGAAAATCCTTTAATTCAGAAAGACTTTTCCTTCCATGTGAAAAAGAATTTTCTACTGCAAGATTTTTCGCAGCCCAGAGAATGATTTCCCTGTTTTCTGAAAAGAGAAAAATGTTTTTTCCATGCATTCACTTGCCGGGTGAATCAGCTCTTTTTGAAAATCCTGTACCACACAAGTAAAATTATATACCAGATGTAGGGAAAAAGTAAGAAAATTTTTAAGGGGTTGTGAAGGATTTCATGCCAGATTTCAAGCCCTTTATTAAAGACCTCTTCACTTACTCTTTTAATTCTTTCGGAGAAAATACCTATTACATCACGGTAGTAAAGGAAAATGCTTCCTGAAAATTTTTCACGGCGGTTGTAGGCCCAGCAGTCTTTTTCACGAATGCCTTCGCTAACAAGAACCAGAGAAGGAGAAGCTTTTCTGATTGCTTCCACAACATCCCCTTCAACGCTTTTTGGATAGTAACCAACGTAACGGCCAACAATACGCAGTCCGCTAAAAGTGCGGCGAACATTACTTTCTGCGGCCATGAGAGTTTTTTTTCTTCCACCCAGCATGTAAAGGGATTTGTAGTGATTTTCAAGGGCAGTAAGAATACTTATTACGGCTGTAAAGGGATTGTACCTGCAGGGAACATTTTTTTTAAGGAAGCGGGCGCCCCGTAGAATGCTTTTTGAAACAGGGAGTACAAGGTCTGCTTCACGAACGCACTGAGCATAATCACTCTTACCCCTGGCACGAAGAAGATCCCACACAGAAAGAAAAACAACCTGTTTGGTACCGGGACGTGAAATAAGCTCCATCACCTGCTTTTCCATATCCTGTGGCTGAAGAATGTCAACCGGAACCCCCAGAACATCTATTCTCTGCATAGCCAATCCTCCCTCTCAAAGACTGCCGTTTGTAATGCGGACAAACCGTAAAGTGCAGCAGTCTCACATCGTAGTATATTCGTTAAAAAATGTACACTCACAAAGCCTGCTTTTTGCAAGAGGGATATTTCTTCCGGAGAAATGCCTCCCTCCGCTCCTACCACAAGAGCAGCCCTCTTTATTTTTCCATCACATTTTTTTTCTGCTTCTTTTACCGCCTGATGCATGGAAACTGTTTCCTTAGTCATCTCATAAAGGGTAACTGCAAGCTGGCCTTCTGAACTTTCTTCATTTTCTTTCCACAGGGAAACTGCCTCATCCAGGGAAGAAAGAGGATGAACACAGGTTTCTACAGGAGAGCCGCTCTGTTCTCTTGCTTCTGTAATAATTCTTTTCCAGCGTTCACCATCCGGAGCACTTTGTTTTTTTGCAGAATCATTATTTCCTTTTTGAGAAAACTGCCCTGCCACTGGAATAAAATGTGAAACTCCGCATTCAGTTGCCTGGCGTAAAATCAATTCCATCTTAGCGGGTTTTGCCACAAACTGAAAGAGCCATATTTCTACCGAAGGTTTTTCTGAAAGAGGATTTGCATGAAGGTCTTGTGCAAGCGGACCTGCCACCTGAAGGACAAGAGTTTTTTTTGCAGCATCCACAGAAGCAAGGGTCATGCCCTGAAGTTCCCCGCCTGGAAGACGAACATACATCATATCTCCGGGACGGGCACGAAGCACTGCGGTAAGGTAATGATATTTTTTTCCGCTTACGGTAAGAGTGCCCTGGGAATCAAGTTCTGTTTCAGAAACAAACTGCCTCATTATTTTTCTTGTGCCGTCTCTTCTTTCTGCGCCATTACTTCTGCCTGAAGTTCCTTTAAGGTTTTAGAAGTTTCAAGAAGTTTTTCAAAATCTTCTTCTTCAAAAATCTTAAGTGCCTCAGTGAGCTGAACATCATAATCAAGATCGTAAAGCATTGCAGGACGTGTTCTGTAAACTTCATTGCGGATAAGTTTTCTTAAAACCCGTTCACTAAGGGCGTAGTCTTTTGCAAGAACTTCCGCATAGTCTGCAATATCTTTTTCTGTCATTCCTTCATGGGCTTCTACGTATTCATTTATTTTTGAACTTTCCATGAGGGCAACAAAAGCTTCATCTTCTTCCGTAGTGAACTCAGGAAACTTTACTTCTCTGTCGGGAACGATTCCGATTTTATCAATGTTTGTGTCGCTGGGAGAATAGTAGCGGGCCACGGTGATTTTAAATCCGTCTTCATTTACAAGACCGCGTGGAATCTGAACGCTTCCCTTGCCGTAAGTTTTTTCGCCCACAAGATATGCAACTTTTGTGTCCTTGAGTGAACCGCTTAAAATTTCACTTGCAGAAGCAGATGCTCCGTTTATGAGAACAATCACTGGTATTCCCTTTACGGTAGTTTTATCTGCACTGGCTTTGTAAACGGTATTCTCGTAGGAAATGCGGCTCTTTGTAGAAACAATGGGACCTTCGTCAATAAACTTATTTGCAATATCTACTGCACTTGCCAAAAGTCCGCCGCCGTTATTGCGGATGTCAACAATGAGGGAGTCATAATGTTTTTCTTTAAATGAATCAATCGCTTCCTGTACGTGACGGGCGGTATTTGTAGAAAAACTGCTCAGTTTAATGTAGCCGGTGTGAGTGTCTTCAATCATGCCGAATTTTACGGTGGGGTTTTCAATCACTGCCCTGACAAGAGTCCGGGTAAACTCAAGTTTTCTTCCGCGGCGGATTGTAACGTCAACACTTTCGCCAACTGTTCCACGAAGCATGTTGAGCACTTCTTCCATGCTGATTGTGTCCGTGTCTACGTCGTTTATTTTGATGATTAAATCGCCTGCCTGAATACCGGCTTTTTCTCCGGGAGAACCTTCTATGGGCTGGGCAACTTCTACATACGCAGGTTTTTCCGGGGTAGAAGCGGCAGGTTTAGTAATCTGAAGTCCAACTCCGCCAAAATTACCGACAGTTGTGTCAGAAATACTTCTCCAGTCAGCCTTGTCCATGTAAACGGAATAGGGGTCATCCAGACTTTCCAGCATGCCTCTAAGGGCGCCTTCATATAACTTTTCAGGCGGCACTTCTTCCACATACTGCTGCTGAATGTAATAAAAAAGCTGATTTATAACTTCCAGATACTGACGCTGTTTTCTTTCGCTGGAGATAGCGGTTTGTGATGAAGACTGGGCAAAACACACAGAAGTTGCAAAAGCCAGCTCAAATACCATCACTGCGGACCAGAATCGTTTTCCACTCATGGGCACATTCTACCATATATGGGCTATTTTGGTCAAAGGAGAGAGATTGGAGAAATTTGACATTTTTGTACTATGACTGATTGATTTTTTTACCATTAGGGATTAGAATAAAGATATCGAATTACGCACTTTTGGTGGGGAAGCGCATGGACAACGAAAAAATCAAAGAAATTCTCCTTAATATTCAAGAGAGCGAACTTGAATTTTCTGTTGTAATGACAGGAAAAGAAAGCAAGCGTGTTAACGGTCTTTACAAGCCGGAAACAAGGGAGATTCTTCTTCACAATAAAAATTTTCACACCGACAACGAATTGATTTATACTGCAATTCATGAATATACCCATCATCTTATAAACGAAGAGCAGATTCAGGCTAACGGCGGAAGGGAACCACCCCATCAGGCAAGAAGCCATACAAATTATTTCTGGGCCAAGTTCCATGCCCTGCTTGAAACAGCAAGCGACAAGGGCTATTACAAACTGGACATCTCCACTTCTCCGGAACTGGATGCCCTTACAAAAGAAATAAGGGAAAAATATATTGCCCCCAACGGCCACCTCATGCGCGAGTTCGGACAAAAACTCATTCAGGCCCATGCCCTCTGCGAAGCGGCAAACATCCGCTACGAAGATTATCTTGACCGCATACTGTAGCTGCCCCGCACCACTGCCCATTCTGTAACGCAGGTTGGAATGCTTCCCGCAGACAATGAGGAACTGGGTTTTGACAACATGAAAATTCTTGCAGGCATTAAAAAACCTGACGAAAGAAATAAAGCCCAGGATGCAATCAAACAGGGTAAGAGTCCAGACAGTGTAATTGCCATGATGAAAAAGAAGGCAGAAAAGGTTGACCCGAGACAGAAACTTGAAAAAGAAAAAGCCCGTCTCACAAAGACAATAGATGAACTCAAGACCCGCCTTGAATATGTGGAGGAAAGCCTTGCGAATCTTTAATAAACTCAGTGCATTTGTTTGCACCACCGCAGTTATATGCGCATCTTCCCTTGCATTCGCACAGGATATTACCATGCCCACTATGCCTACAATTTCTTCTCCGACCATGGGCGGCAGTTTTTACGCACCTTCACAGAGCATGCCCTACCTCCGCCCCGCACAGAGCGGCACTTCTGAAAAGAAAAGCACAAATAATACCCAGACTGGAAATGCAGCCCCAAAACAGGAACAGAAACAGGCCAGTAAACTCACCGCAAGTGAAATTGCAACAATGGGAAACATGGGGCTTTTAAACGGTCTTAATTCCGTTTACAGCAGCAGAAGTTACTTAAGCGGCGAAATTGACGTTAACGAAAAAGAAACAAATAACCTGCTGCGCCAGATTCTGACTGAAATGGAAAACATTCAGGAACAGAACAAAGAGGCAACTGATGCGGCAGAAAAAGAAGCCGTCTCCAACACTCCAGCCCAGAACATTGTTACTCCAAACGCAAGACCTGTAAGTGCAAAAGAAAACGCAGCCCACTCAAGACTCCTTCGCTTTAACGTTAACGGTTATGATGTTCTCAAAACCTGCCGCACCGTTTATATCTCCGACATGCATTCAGACGGTTCCTTCCTTGTTACAGGCGACAGAAAATATCTGAGTGACGGAAAAGTACGCAACGAAACTTTCCATGTTCTTTTTACAACTGACAAAACAAAGGACAACAGTTCCCTTTACAAGGCAGCCGCCGAAGTGAACCAGGACTACTTTAATCAGTATTCCTTCCTTTACGAACTTTCACGCCGCAACGACCTTACTGCATTCCGCACGGGAAACCTTGTTACCATGAAAACCAGCGACCCCCAGTGGAAACTTGATATGCTCATTGATTTGGGTGAGTAAGATGACAGAAAAACTTATTCAGGGAGCAGAAAAACTTTCCCTTAACCTAAGCGCCGGCCAGCTTGATTCTCTTGAAACCTACATACAGTGCGTGCTGGATTTTAACAAGACCTATAACCTTATGAAAGCAGACTCTGCAGATGAACTTGCCGTAAACCATGTGCTGGATTCTCTTGCAGGAGTAAAAACCCTTTCTTCGCTTATGGAAGAACTCACTTCCGCCGGCGCAGACACTCCCCTTTCCATCTGTGACGTTGGTTCCGGCGGCGGTTGTCCAGGCATACCACTTTCTGTTGCTTTTCCACAGGCTTCATTTACCCTTATTGAACGCATGGAAAAAAGATGTGATTTCCTAAATGATGCAATTTCCCGCATGAAACTTACAAACGTTAAAGTCTGCTGTGCCCAGGCAAACACTGTTCCCAAAGCAAACTTTGACCTTGCAGTTTTCCGTGCCTTTCATCCCTTTGATCCAAAAATTACAAAACTTCTCATGGGCCTTATAAAAAAAGACGGTTACCTTATGGCATATAAAGCCCGAGAAGAAAAAATCAAGGCAGAGATGGAAGCAGTTTCTTTTATGATTCCCCACTACCAGCGCATTCCCATTACGGTTCCTTTTTTAGAAGACCACGAGAGAAATCTGGTAGTAGTAAAAAAAGACTGACTGTTTTACTTTTTAATTCTCAATTACTAAAAGCGTCCACTTCCCAAACTGAAGTTAAGTTTTAATGCTACATCAGGTTTATTTTCCCAGTCGCTCCAGCTTATGTAAGGACCGCAGGAAAGACTCAGTTCTTTTATGGGACTGTAAGTTAAATCTGCCGAAAGAAGAGCCGTGTAGGGATTGGGTACTTTTCCAGAAGATAATACAGTCTGTGCTTCTGTAAGAGTGGTAGGAAGGGCATCTTTTCCAAAGTTAAATAAACCTAAAATATTTGCAGTAAGGCTTGTGCTTCCAATACGTCCAAAGTTCACAAGGGCTGCAAGATTGTGTCCCTTTGTAGAATACTGACTGTCATCACTGTTTCCGTCATAATAATACTGAAGGGCGTAAGTGATAAGATGAGTTTTGTCGGTGTAGCGTGCCCCTGCCGTAGCCTGGAAAATGTGAGTTTTTTCGTCCCAGTCGTCAGGTTTTTCTTTCCATTCCTTTGCATTTCCGTGGCGGTAAACTCCCTCTGCAAAAACATTCACTCTGGAAGCATTTACTGCGCCGTTTGCAGTAAGCACGGA
>JAEEKM010000205.1 GCA_016282455.1 Treponema sp.
CCTTTGCTTCAATTTCATGCAGCAGGGGTGAAAAAGTCTGGTCTGTAGAAAGGCCCACCGTAAACTCAGTGTTAGAACCGCTTAGGGCTGTAAAACCAGTTTCAAGCGGAACAAAAACCCAGAGTGCATCAAGTTCCTGATAACCGCAGGAGACGATTCCAGTTACCTTAAGGCTTGTCATTTTTGGAGAAATACCGGAAGCAGTTTTTCTTACGGTAATGAGACGGATAGTATCCCCCGCCTTCACTCCAAGCAGACTGCTTATTTTTTCTCCGATAATTGCATTCTTTGGCTGTGATAAATCTGCCTCTCCCTGAACAAAATTAAAGAGGGATGCAAAGCCTTTGCTTTTTGTAAAAATGTCAGAAGGAAGGGCACGGACAGTTGCGCCGGTGCGGTAATTTTTTCCTGCCGCAAGAGCAGTTCCCCTTACCTCAGGGAAAGCACCTGTCACTCCTTCAATTAAAGCCAGTTCTTCTGCAAATGCAGTGAGGGAAGAAGCACTTTCACATAAGTCTGAATCAGGGTCTACATAAACGGAAAGGTCTTGGGAAGAAAGGGAAATCATTCTGCCAGTAATGCCTTCAATCATTCCGTTACTCACCACAAGAACTGCAATGAGGGGAACAAGACTTATGCCTATGCACAAAAGGGCTCCCAAAAGACTTCGTTTTCCGTTGGACGAAGATGAGCTTCCCCGTGAGAATAGAATTTTTCCTGCGTAAAGAACGCTGGAACGGAAAGTCATAGTCCTTCCTCCTTAAGAAGTCCGTCCTGAATAAAATAGCGTACGTCCCCTTTGGAAGCAAGGTTCATGTCATGGGTTACAAGAATCAAAGTTTTGTGATGACGGTCTGCCATGGAAAACAAAAGGTCACCGATTAAAAGTGCATTCTGAGGATCAAGGTTTCCTGTAGGTTCATCTGCAAGAATAAGTTCAGGGTCATTAACAAGGGAACGGGCCACTGCAACCCTCTGTCGCTCACCGCCTGATAATTCTGACGGAAGATGAGTCATGCGGTCAGAGAGCCCCACGTCATTTAAAAGAGACTTTGCTTTTTCCATTGCATCTTTTTTTGGCACGCCTGCCATGTAAGCGGGAAGAAATACATTTTCCACTGCAGTAAAATCTTTTAGCAGATAGTGAAACTGAAAAACAAGCCCCAGCACTTTCTGTCGGAAAAGTGTAAGTTCACTTTCGTTTTTACCGCTAACCTCTTCTCCGTTAACACGCACAATACCCGCAGTTGCCTTATCAAGACCGCCGATTATGTTAAGGAGGGTTGATTTACCGCTTCCGCTTTTTCCGACAATCACACACTTTGAACCACGGGGAACGGTCATGTTAAGGTCTTTAAGAATTGTGAGTTTTTCACTCTGGGTAGAATATGTTTTTTCAAGACCTTCCACCACAACGATTGGACTAGACTTTGCATTTACGACTTCACCGTTACTCATTTCTGAGAACCTCCGTTACTGTAGACTTAAGAACATTTCTGCTGGCAAGAGAGGCCGCAAAAAGAGAGGAAAAGATTCCGAAGAAAAAAATCATGCAGACTTCCAGGGGGAAAATCCGGGCAGGAATGTCTGCATAAACCGCATACATGGAATTTTCAGAAAGATAGGAAACTCTTTCCGGAGAAAAAACTGCAAGCATAAGGTACTGGGCATAGTACTGGGCTTTAGAAACTATTTCAAAAACCGTCTTCATGTTTACACTCAAAAAAAGTCCAAGTAAAAGGCCCGGCAGTGCTCCAAGAAAACCTGTCATAAATCCCTGCATAACAAAAACAGACCTTATCTGCGCTTTACTTCCGCCAAGGGCAGAAAGAACTGCTATTTCTTCCCTGCGTTCAAAAACCAGGCGCCGCATTGCATTGTAAATGTTTACGGCAACTACAAGAAAAATAAGCAGCACAAGAAGAAGAAGAATGTTTTTTTCTACCCGCAGGGCACCAAAGAAACTCCGGTTGTAATCTCTCCAGGTTGTAATTTTTGCTTCAGGAAAAGCAGTGGAAATTTTATGAGCAAAAAAAGAATCATGATTTGAATCTGAAACTTTTATGCCGTATGTTTTCTTTGCACCGCTTCCAAAATAACGTTCCCCGTCAGAAAGAGAAATAAAGGCGTAGGCGGAATTGATGTCGGAATAACCAGTAAAGAAAATTCCCCTTACAATGAACACCCTGTCCTGAGAAAGAAGGCTTACATCAGAAGAACCGCTTAAGGCAAGAATACTCACTTTGCTTCCTACGTGAACACCAAGATTTTTTGCAAGAGTATTTCCGAGGATGATTGAGTTTTCGTCTTTAAGATTAAATCTTCCGGAAATTATGGAAAGTTCTTTTTTAAAACCCGGGTCATCTTCCATAACCTCAGGGGGAAGTGCACGGATTAAAGCGGCAGTCTGTCTTGAACCGGTTCCAACCATCAGTCCCTGTGCTTCGTAAAAGGGAGTTACGCTGGTAATGTTTTTTTCAGAAGCAGTCCAGTCAAAGAATTCCCATTCTTCAGAAACATTTTCTGCCCTCAGATGATAGGAGTTAACTTCCATTATGGCATCTATAAAGTTCATCTGAAAACCGTTCATCACACTCATGACAACAATAAGCGCCATTACACCAAAGCAGACGCCAAGAGAAGCAAGTGTTGAAGTAACTGCAGTACGGCCCTTTCTGTCCACCCGGCTTAACCTGCGGGACACAAAGTAAACCCATTTAAAACCCTTAGTCAAAATTCTTCCTCGAAATTTCTTTACCGGAAGCATAAATTACTTCCATTGTTTTTCTTCCATGCTCGTAGTGAACAAGCACAGAATAGTCATCGTCAAAATACATTGTTTCTTCGTGAACACTGTCAGAAAGATAAATGTCCTTTAAGCGCAGTCTGTCATTTTCATAAAAGGCTAGATTGGGAACAGAACTTTCAGCAGTGTGGGTGAATTCATTCCTGCGCCTGACAAGTTCACCTGACTCATCGTAGCGGATTTCTTCTTCCCACACAAGACGCCTTTCTTCGTCAAAGCGTCGTTCAGTTTTTCTTTCAAGATAAGGTTCCCCTTCCTCAGGGCTAACATAAGTTAAAACTTTTACAGGATCCCCTGAAGGAGAAAAAGTTGTTTCCCTTTTTATTTTTTCAGAAAGAATTTCTTCAGTAACTTTTAAAAGTTCAGGTCCGCTTCCTGAGGCGTATTCATAATTTATTTTTTTTACAAGAGAAATATCAAGATAGTTCTGGGAGTTTTTAAACTCAAGTTTTTCCTGCACCCTGTAATGAGAATCTGTTTTTGTGCGGATTATTTTTTTATCATTAACGTTTATAGTCTGAGTGCTTCCGTCTTTTGAAGGAGAAACAGAAAGCTGTTCTACATCATAAATAAAAAATGCAAGGCGGTTAAGGGAATTCCTGTACTGTTTTTCTGCAGAAGATTTTTTTTCTTTTTCATCAGAGGCATTTTCTGTTTTGTTTTCTGCAGATTCTGCAAGACCTTCCGGGAGGGGAATATCCTCTTCAAACAATTCATCTTCCGGAGAAAGAGCAGCAACCTGACCGGAAGCAAGACCAAGTGCACTCCTTACTGTGGCAAGATCATAATACTCGACAGTGTTCTTTTCAAAGGGCGGACGAAAATCAAGAGTGTCCTGCAGCCAGAGCTGTTCCTTTGTAAAAACAGGAAAGAGAATATGAAAAGACAGTATGAGGAGGCTTAAATTCATTTCCCCTTACTTCTCCCCTCTAGTGCCAAGAAATTCTTCCACGTAAGAAAGAGGATCCATGGGAGCAATGTCTTCGTATTTTTCACCGGTACAGACATAGGCTACGGGAATGCCAAGTTCTTTTCCTATTGTAATTACTTCTCCGCCCCGTGCAGTTGAATCGTACTTTGTAAGAACAATGGCATCTACTCCGACGGCTTCGTTAAATACTTCTGCCTGACGTACTGCATTCTGACCGGTGGTTGCATCTACCACAAGGATTTTTTTGTAGCAGCCTTCACTTGCTTTTGAAGAAGCAACCCTGTCGATTTTTTTTAATTCGTTAACAAGATTTTCTTTATTGTGAAGACGACCGGCAGTGTCTGCAATTACAAGACCTCCTCCTGAGGCACGGCAGGCTTCACCTGCATCAAAGACAACGGCAGAAGGATCGCTGCCCATCTGGTGTTTGACAACCCTTAAGGAAAGGCGTTCTCCATGCATGGCAAGCTGGTCAACGGCAGCGGCCCGGAATGTATCACTTGCGGCAAGAATAACATTTGTTCCGCGGGAGGCAAAAAGTTTTCCAAGCTTTGCACAGGAAGTGGTTTTTCCAACTCCGTTTACGCCAAGCAGCATAAAGACATTTACCTTATCATTTTCAAGCGGAAGTTCCGTTGCTTTTACGTAAGAAAGAAGTATTTCCTTTAAGCGGGCAGTAACTGCTTCTTCGTCTTTTAATTTATCTTCCTTACATTCCTTCTGCAGGCGGTCAATAATTTCTACAGAAGATTTAGCGCCAACATCTCCTTCAATAAGGGCATCGGTAAGGTCGTCAAAAAAATCCTCGTCTACTCCCTTGTGTATTCCAAAAAGTGATTTGAGTTTACTGGCGAAGCTCTCTTTTGCCATCGGTTACCTCCTCTTCTGTATCTGAAGAAACTTCTTTTACATCTTCATTAACTTCTTTTTCATTATCTTTCTTTTCATCAGGAAGGGTTAGAAGCAGACTTTTATTTTTTGCTTCCTCCATCTGTGCCTGACTTGCAGGTTTTGCATTCTTTGGAAGAACTTCACTTGCCGCCTTAAGGTAGCGGACAATTTCATAAATAAAAAATGAACCTGCCGCAACAGTTACGCCAAGGGAAGCATAACGGAAACCGCTCCAGAACTGTACCTGGGAATCCGTAATGCTTGTTCCTCCGGAAATTACATTTGAATTGTAGGCTACGTTGTAATAGCCTGTACCAAAAAGGGCAAGCGGCACTGAAAGAACAAGTGCCGTGTAACCCCTGTACATCCAGATTCGTCTTTTGTCAATTTCAGAAGCATTGTCTACCGGGTTTACATTTACCATAAGGTTTTCACCCTGCTTCTGATATGGAGAGTCAATAAAATAAAAGGAACTCAGATACTCCCCTTTTTCATTTTGATTTGTAGAAATAAACTGACCGATTACAGGTTCACCGTTAACACTCACTTCTGTTCCCGGAACTCCCGATTTAATGTCGGAGAGAAAGGCACCGTTTGCATAAAGGGTACCAAGCAAAGGATTTTTTAACGAAAGATTTACTACTGCATTCCTTGTCTGGTCCATGGGAAGATGAACTAAAAAATCAGGAGCATTTTCAAAATTATAGGTAAGGGTCTGCGGATTATAACCTTCGGAAGAAACTTCTATTGTATGAATGCCAGAATCGACAACAATACTTTCGGGCACGGGCTGATAGAGAACTCCGTCAACTGCAATCTGTGCATTTTCTTTTGCTTCTTCTGGTACAATGTCAAAAAAGAGATGTATCGGAAGTGAATTAGAAATTTTTGGAACCAGATAGTGGGCAATATTTCTTGCCATGCGGGAAATGTCGCTTAACGAACCTACTTCTGTAATTGTTCCTGCCACTGTC
>JAEEKM010000206.1 GCA_016282455.1 Treponema sp.
AATTTTGGTTACTGCGCATGGAAATTTAAAGAATCCCGATGACCCAAATGTTCTTTCGATAACGGTAAAAGAAAGCATTGCGAATGGACACAAAATTTATTCAATTGAGCTTGACGAAATAAATAAAGCCTCGGAAAGATTCCAAGGCTTGAGTGACGCGGCTGCAAGCAGCGGACAGGGCAACTAAGACACCTCACATCGATATTTTTACTATACTATGATTTAGTTATGCTGTCAATGGTACAAATTGACAGTTATGTTATGGAGAATTGAAAGTAAAAAGAGGATAAAGAAAGACGATGAATAGTAAGATTGAAAAAAACACCTGTCATTTTAAGTGGAGGGGATGGCGAAACTTCGGCAAGTGAAGAAAATATGTTATAATAATTTTTATGAAACTAAAAAAGATTTTTGTAAAATATCATTCTGTTTTTTATGGCTTTATCTGCCTTTTTGCCAATATTCTTGCTGTTGTATCTACAAATATCACAAGTTTTCCTATGCCAGATGCAAAACCAATTGAATTATGGTCTGAATTTTTAGACAGCATCCCACTTATTATTAACACATTGAGCGTATTATGTTATCTGTTTCCAGTTCTTCTGTGTGTTTTATATGTTCATAAAGCCAGAAAACTTAAAACATATGATAAAGAGTATATAAAATATGAAGTAAACATTCCTGCTGCATTTGCCATAAGAGGTATTGCCGGCTGGATTACAAACTTTGTACTGGAAATGATTTTTTTAGTTTATTTTAAATTTACTCAAAAAACAGATATTACTTTTATTTTTATAATGTCCTGTTCATCTTATATTTTTCTTTCTGTTTTATCTTTTACTCTTATTTATTTTACCCTTGAAACTTTAAATCGAAATATTGTTCTTCCCGAGTTGTATCCAGAAGGAAACATTTCTGATACTGAGCGAATGTCTCTTTCTTCTATAAAAAACATCTTTAGATTTTATTTTTTTTCAGCAGGGATTTTTCCGGCAAGTTTTTTGGGAATCAGGCTCTTCTTCACAAAAAGGTATAAAATAGAAATACCAGATTATTACGATTTCCTCTTTGTAGGAATTTTACTTTTGCTGGGATTTATTATGACTCTTTTGATAACAAGCTTTTTCCAGAAACCTTTAAAAAAGCTTACCAGAAGCGCAAATGAAATTTCAAAAGGAAATTATGATTGTAAAACAATAATCTGTTCAAACGATGAAATGGGACTTCTTGGTGATTCTTTCAACGCTATGACAAAATCCTTGAAGGAAAAAGAATTTATGCGTGATACTTTTGGAAAAATTGTCACTCCGCAGATTAGGGATTATCTTTTGAATAAGAATGTAACTCTTGGTGGTGAAAGCCTTGAAGTTACAGTTATGTTCTGTGATATTCGAGGTTTTACCAGTCTTTCAGAAAATATGGAACCTGAAAAAATAGTATCCCTTCTGAATGAATATTTTACCGGGCTGGAAAAATGCATTGCCCGTCATAATGGAGTTATAAACAAGTACATTGGTGATGCTGTAATGGCTTTGTTCGGTGCTCCACTGCACTCTGACAGTCATGCAGTTGATGCTTATGCGGCAGCTTGTGATATGAGAGAAGAGCTTGTTAAACTTAATGAAAGTTTTGCGCAAAAAGGATTTCCTAAAATCATATTTGGAATCGGACTTCATTCTGGAAGAGTTCTTGCCGGTAATATTGGTGCTGCCAATCGTATGGAATACACTGTTATTGGTGATACAGTAAATACTGCAAGCCGAATAGAAGGTCTGTGCAAGCATTATAAGAAAGATTTACTTCTTTCGGAAAGTACTGCCCAATGTCTGAAAGATAAGGACAATTCAATCTGTCTGACTTTTGTTGATGAGAGTGAAATCAGAGGCCGTAAAGAAAAAGTTACTTTGTATAGCGATTAATAGTTTTTACTATGAGGAGCAATAAAAATTGTCTTTCAAAATCTTAAGGAATGACATTACAAAAGTTCGCGCGGATGCAATTGTAAATACGGCAAATCCGTTTCCGACTGTGGGAAGCGGGACTGATACTGCTGTTTATGAAGCTGCAGGGTATGACAAACTTCTTGACGCAAGGAAGAAAATTGGAGTTATAGAGAGGGGAAAATCTGCCTGGACTCCGGCGTTTAATCTGAAAAATCACGGAGTAAAATATATTATCCATACGATTGGGGTATTTTATAAAGACGGAAACCACGATGAGAGCAAAATTTTACGCAGCTGTTATTCCAGTGCATTAAAAATTGCGGCAGAGCTTAACTGCAAGTCGGTGGCAATACCTCTTCTTGCAAGCGGGAACTATCGTTTTCCAAAAGATTTGGCTTTGCAGATTGCCGTTGAGGAAATCAGCCGTTTTTTGCTGGAACATGAAGTTGATGTTTTTCTGGTTGTTTATGACAAAGAATCCTATAAAATTTCGGAAAAGCTTTTTGATGATGTAGAAGACTTTCTTTCTTATAATTTTGAGGAAAATGAAGGAGAAAAAGCTACTGGGCGGGATTTATGTGAGTCAGATTTATTTATTGCAGGGACTCATTCAAAAGGCTTATTTGGGGTAAGTGAGCTTAGAAGTTCAATAGAAGAAAAAAAAGCAGTTAAGTCCGAACAAATTCTACGAGATGAAAAAGAGATTGCTCCGATTGATGTAGATGCTTTTATCAGAATCTCCAAAGACAAGCTTAATTTTCAGAATACTCTTATGCAGATGATTGCAAAACGTAAGCTTGATAATGTAACAGTTTATAAAAAGGCATACATTGACAAAAAGTTCTTTTCAAAAATCATCAGCAATAAAGATTATGTTCCCAAAAAGCATGCTGTAATGGCTTTAGGTCTTGCTCTGGAGCTTCCCCTTTCTGAATATGAAAAATTTCTTGCAAGCGCGGGCTATGCTTTTATGCCTTCCAGTAAGTTCGACCAGATAGTGAAGTTTTGCGTAATGAATCAGATTTATAATCTTATTAATGTTGATGTAATTCTGTATGATCACGGAGAAAAATGTTTTGCGCCCAGTTAGTCGGGGGTGTTTCTGAGGATGCCCCACTTCGCCTGATGGTGGCTCGAAATTGAATGTATTCGGGATTTTTTCATTGAAAAGATTTGAAAAAGTCGCTGATTCTGCGACCATATAAAAACAATTTCAGATTATAGTTACCTAATAGAGCAGTTCGGAAAACTGAAATTTCCGAACTGCTCTAATAAAACACAGGAGGTCCATATGTACGGGGCAATTTTAGGTGATATAATCGGAGAACCATACGAGTTTGATAAAAGTCCGAAAACAAAAGATTTTCCATTATTTTGCAAAAATCCAAGTTTTACAGATGATACTGTGATGACCATTGCAATCTGTGACGGAATTTTAAAGGCAGGTCTTGATGCAGACGAGAACACGATGAAAACTGCCATGATTACAAGTATGCAGCTTTGGGGGCATAGGTATCCTTATGCCGGTTATGGCGGAAGATTTTACCGCTGGCTCGCAAACGAAGAGACAAAGCCTTACGGAAGCTGGGGAAATGGTTCTGCAATGCGGGTGAGTTCTGTGGGCTGGCTTTTTGAAACTCTGGAACGAACTCGTGAAGTGGCCCGCTGGTCTGCGGAAGTCACTCATAATCATCCGGAAGGTGTGAAGGGGGCTGAATCGATTGCGTCGGTAATTTGGCTGGCACGGAACGGTAAATCAAAGACTGAAATTAAGGATTATGTTCAGCGTGAGTTTGGGTATGATTTGAGCCGCACTTGTGACCAGATTCGCCCTGAATACCAGCATGTTGAAAGCTGCCAGGAAACTTGCCCGGAAGCGATAACGGCTTTTCTTGAAGGAGTTGATTTTGAGGATGTAATTCGTACTGCTGTAAGTCTTGGCGGTGACTGCGATACTTTGACGGATATTGCAACAGGCATGGGGGAGGCTTTCTTTGGACTTCCTGAGAAGTTTAAAAAGTGGGCTTATGAGCTTACTGCGGATGATATGCACAAAGTGATGAAGGAGTTTGAGAAGCAGCAGATTCCAGCAAAGCGGGGCTAGGCTTATAAACTGAGAAAATTTACAGAAAACATCTTA
>JAEEKM010000207.1 GCA_016282455.1 Treponema sp.
AAAAAAGACATCACACTTGATTCTCCCTATCTTATCCGCGACTACGGAAACCTGCGTTACATTCTGGACAAACAGAGAACAAGAATTCTTGTAGTGAACAGGGAAACAAATGTTGCAGAAAAAATACTTCCTGACACTTCTTCTTCTGCCGACGTTTTTTACTGTGCAGATGATTTTCTTGTTGATGAAAATTCCAACGTCTACGTAAAGGAAGGTAACTGGGATGGAAACAGAATCGGCCGTGAAGCCCTTATTGTTTATGATGCCCAGGGTAAATATGTAAAAACCTATCTTGAAACTTCCTATTCCACTCTGGTGAATAAACATAAAATCATGCTCCTTTCCATAAAAGAAGGACTGCTCCGTTATGCAATAAAAGAAAGAAACTGCATCAGCGTTAAAACCCTTAATCTCTCTGACGGAAGCGAAAGCGGAAATGATTACCCCTTTGACAATGCATTTGATTTCATAAACGACATGGCAGAAGATCCTTCCGGAAAAATTTATGCGCTTGATAAACCGGGAAATATTTTTGAACTTACCCCTGCTGGCAAAGTGAATCTTCTTTACACCGCAGAAAAAAATGAATTTCCAAACTGGATAGAATCTTTTGAAGAAGGCACTATTCTTTTTGCAGACCTTTATAATGACTGCGTTACAAGCCTTAATCTTTCTACTGGAAAAAAATCTACAGTTATAGAAAAGTCTTCTTCTGTAACAGTAACTCCGCTTGCATTTTCTGAACTTACAAATCCGCAGAAAAATAAAAGTTTTATCCGCCGGCAGATTTGTCTTTTTGTTTTAGAAATTGCCTTTATAATTTGTGCCCTCTGTTTATTGATTATTGTTGCCGTAACTTTTGTAAAAAGTAAAATGCACGCCATTAAAAGAATTACGGTTTACATTGTGCTTACGGTTGTTGTTGTTGCAGGAACCATTACCTATAAGCTGACAGGGGAGTTTTCCAAAGTCATGCGCTCCCAGATTCTTGCTCAGATGGAAAACATGGCATACTCTGTGGCAAATACAATTAAACCCGGAACCCTTGATTCCATTCAAAGTGCTTCTGATTTTGCCTCTCCCCAGTACAGGGAGATGATTGCAAATATGGAAAACGTCATAGATCCAAATCTTGACGTGAACCATAATGTCTACTGTGATATTTTTAAATACGACGATATACACGGAGCCTATGCAATTGCTTACCTTGATCAGACAATAGGAACTTACTTTCCACTTACGCCAGCGGAGACTGAAGAAATAAAAGAAATATACCGCACGGGTCAGGCCATCAGATCCAGTAAGGATGATACTTCTGCTTCCTACACTTATGTTTCTGTTCCTGTAATTGATGACCAGCTTAAGGTAAAGGGTGTTGTTTCCGTAATGCTTGAATGTATGGTGCTTTCAAATCAGATAAGTGAAATGAGAAAGAATGTTCTTATCGGAATTGTCATCACTTTAATTTTTGTCTGGCTGCTTATGGGTGAAGCCCTTTCCTTTATTCTTTCAAAGTCACAGGCACGAATGGAAGCGGAAGAAAAAATCTCCCGCGGTGAAATTGTAAAACCTTCTTTCCCCTACTATTACATAAGGCTCATGGTTTTTGCACTCTTTGCAACCTACAACATGACTACAACTTTTATTCCAATGGTGGTTGTTAAGGGCGCCGTGGAATCAATGGGAGAAAATGTTTCCGGTTTTATTTCTGCCCTGCCTCTTTCCATTAACCTCTTTGCATTAGGCCTCATGGCACTTTTCTGCGAAGGTTTTATCCGGCGTGCAGGCTGTAAGAAAATCATTATTATAGGAGCGGTACTTTCTGCTTTGGGAAATCTGCTTATCTTTATTTTCCCGGCCTCTTACCTGCTGATTTTTATTGCACTCACAATTGACGGAATTGGTGTGGGCCTTACCACAAACTCCCTTTACCTTATGGTGTCACAGATTCCCGATTCAAAAAACAGAACTTCAGGTTTTACTGCCTACAATGCGGCTCAGGTTTCCGGCATAAACTTTGGCATGCTCTTTGGTGCTGCCCTTGCTTCCAGTGTCGGTCGTCTTGCCACCTTCCCGATTGTGTCTGTGATGTGGATTGTTTCTGCGCTGATCTTTGTGCTCCTCTGGCGAACCCTAAAAGATTTTTCACTTGCACCTTCGCAGAATACAGAAGGAGAAAAGAGCAGTACTAAAAAAATAATTTCCTTCCTCTTTAAACCCAGAGTCTGGTCTTTTATAATTTTTGTTCAGATACCATTTGCACTCATGGCAAGTTTTGTTTATTACTACCTGCCGATTTTCTCTGACGAAAGCGGAATGAGTGAAATTCTTGTTGCAGTCCTTATGATGCTTTATTCCATGTTCGCCATTTATCTTGGAAACACCCTTACAAAGTTTGTAATGAAAAGACTTCCTGCCTTTAGTCCTTATGCAGGAATTTTCCTTTGTGTAATCGCAGTTTTAATCTACGCCTTTAATGCATCCTTTATCGGACTCCTGATTGCAATTTTCATTCTTGGTCTTGCAAACGGATTTGGACGCACCGTTCACCAGGCAAACTTTTCTATGCTGGATGAATGTGAAAGTGTGGGCGTTCCAAATGCAATGGGCATCTTTAACTTTACGGATTTTATCGGTCAGTCCTTTGGTCCAACTGTCATGGCCTTAGTCTTTATGTCAAAAGACATGAAACTGTCTTCTGCGATTTTTGCTGGTATTTTACTTGTTGTGTCTGTAATTCATGCTATAATGAACAGACAGAAAAAATAAACTGATTGGGGGAGAAAATGGAAGGCCCGAAGAAGAAACTTAAGAACAGTGTAATTTTTGCAATCGTTGTTTTTACACTGCTGCTCTCTGCCTGTCTTGGAGTGATTGGGTACAGAACATATCTTTCCGGTATGCTTAAACGCTATCAGAATTATGAAAGGGGAATCCTTAATCTTACCGTTTCTGATTTTGACTGGGATGCAATTGAAAAGTGCATTGAAAAGCAGGAAGAGGATGAAGCTTTTCTTAAGCTGCGTGAAAGAATGGATCATATAAAAAGAAATACGGATATTGCCTGGCTTTATATGTTTGAACCGCTGAACGCAAACGAAGTGGATAACCAGCGTTATGTCTGCACGGGAAACAGACCGGAAGAATACGAAGCCTATGCCGCAAGGGGAGAAAAACCTGTGTGGCTGGGAAAAATGAACGGTACTGAAGTTCCTCCTGCTGTTGCCCAACAGTACGTGGATTTTTACAAAAACTCAAAGCCCGGAGAATTCTGGTATTACCCCAACAAGACTGAATGGGGCTACATTTATACAACTTCTCTTGTCGTGCGCAATTCCTCTGAAAAAGCAATCGGTGTGATGAGCGTTGACATTTACATGCGGGATATTGAAAGAACCCTCCGTATTTATCCGCTTGTGGTTCTTCTTGCAACAATTATTCTTTCTGCAATTTTCATAACGGGTCTTACTCTCTGGCTTAACAGGCGCATTATTAAGCCCCTTACAAAACTTCAGGTTTCTGCAGCAGATTTTGTTTCTAAAGCAAACGGCGAAGATGTGGAAAGCCTTAACTTTGCTGACCCCTGCATTAAAACAAAGGACGAAATGGGAAGTCTTTCCAATGCCCTTGTTCAGATGGCAAGTGAAACAAAAGGTTACATGTCAAAACTTCTTGCAGAAACTGCGGAAAAAGAACGCATCTCTGCCGACCTTAATGCTGCCGCAAACATTCAGGCAAGTATGCTTCCTCACATTATGCACGTAAGTCCTGAACGCAACGATTATGAACTCTTTGCTTCAATGAATCCTGCAAAAGAAGTGGGCGGTGATTTTTATGATTTCTTCTTTATTGATAAAACTCATCTTGCTCTTGTGATTGCGGATGTTTCCGGAAAGGGAATTCCTGCGGCCCTCTTTATGGTTATTTCAAAAACAATTATCAAGAACAGGGCTGTTTCTGGCGGAAACCTTTCGCCTGCAAAGATTCTGGAAGAGTCAAACAATCAGCTCTGCGAAGGAAATGATGCGGGACTCTTTGTTACAGTCTGGCTGGGAATACTTGATTTAGAAACCGGAATTATTACTGCGTCTAATGCAGGACATGAGTTCCCTGCAGTAAGACAGCCCGGCGGTAAGTTTGAACTTTTTCAGGACAAGCATGGTTTTGTTCTTGCAGGACTTGAAAACTCAAAGTATACGGATTACCAGATTAAGCTTGAACCAGGGGCTACAATTTTTGTTTATACTGACGGTGTGCCCGAAGCAACAAATGCAAATGAAGAACTCTTTGAACTGGAAAGACTTGAACAGGCACTTAATATAAATCCTAACGCAAGTCCTGAAGATCTGCTTCCAATTGTCAGAGGTGAAGTGGACAAGTTTGTTGGGGACGCTCCCCAGTTTGATGACTTAACCATGCTCTCACTTAAGTATATTGGAAAAAAATAAGTGCAAAAAAAATCCCTGCTGCATTCCTGCAACAGGGATTACAAGAGCACACAAAAAGTGCGCTCATTTGTTCTGTTTACGAACCTGTCTTATTTGTCTGCCTTCTTTTTCTCAGCATACTTTTTCATAAGCTCGTCAGCAACATTGTTTGGAACCTTTCCGTACTTCTCAAACTCCATTGTGAACTCAGCTTTTCCCTGTGTAGAAGAGCGGAGGATTGTGGAGAATCCGAACATTTCGGAAAGAGGAACTTCTGCGTTAACTGTAGAAGTGTTGTTCTCATCTGTAGACTCAACGATAACGCCACGTCTCTGGTTGATAAGACCAAACATGTTTCCCTGGAACTCTGTAGGTCCAGAAATCTGAACTTTCATGATAGGCTCAAGAATAACTGGTTTTGCCTTTGCATAACCTTCGCGGAAAGCACCAATAGCAGCAGTCTGGAATGCGATATCGCTTGAGTCCACTGGGTGATACTGACCGTCGTTGATTGTGCAGCGCACACCCACAACAGGAGCTCCAATAAGTGAACCCTTTTCCATTGCTTTCTTGAATCCCTTGTCACAAGAAGGAATGTATTCGTTAGGAATAGCACCACCCTTGATTGAGTCAACGAACTCGTAGTCTTTTCCTTCAACTGGCTCCATGAAACCTGCAACACGACCGTACTGACCGGAACCACCAGTCTGCTTTTTGTGTGTGTAGTTGAAGTCTGCGCGTGTTGTGATAGATTCGCGGTAAGCTACTTCTGGCTCGCTCACGATAACTTCGCACTTGTATTCGCGCTTCATGCGTTCAACATAAACTGCAAGGTGAAGCTCACCCATACCCTTGATGA
>JAEEKM010000208.1 GCA_016282455.1 Treponema sp.
GAATGCCTATTTCCCAGCATTCTACAAAAATGAGAATGACGAACTCCGTACCAGCATCACCTCCTATGATGTATCCGAAAACAAATTCCGCTGGCGGACTGAACTTAACGGGGCGTTCGATGAGGTCAGCGGAATCATCACTCAGCACAAGGGGCGGCTTTATGTTCCGGCCGATTACGGGAGCGTATACTGCCTTGACGCGGAGACGGGAAAACAACTCTGGCACACGGACATCAGAGCAAAGGACGACGAGCTTTATGACGTAAACCTCATGGCGAATTCCTGCATAGTGTCAGACAGATGGCTATGCATTCCATGCAACTCAAATCAGCAGCTCCTTGTTCTTGACATAAGAAACGGAAATCTTGTGGCAAGAATAAAGGGAGGCCTCACTCCGACAAAAATTCAATGTTTTTCCGAAGGAGACTATTTATACCTGGCTGCATCGCTCGGCCTCTACCGCTTTAACTTCTGGGAGAAATGAGGATGAAGCATAAACCACAACGCTCGTAATCCCCTGAACTTATGCCCAAAAAAGCCAGAGTACCAGTGCCGCCACACCTGTCGTAATGAAAGTGAAAGGTGCGCCTATCTTGAGCCAGCCGGAGAACTTCATGGGGTAACCTTCTTTTTTTACAATGCCCATGGCAACAACATTTGCACTTGCACCAAAGGGGGTGAGGTTTCCGCCAAGACAGCTTCCCACAAGAAGGGCAAACATATAAAGTTCACCGTTTATTCCCATTGCTTTTGCCATTCCGTCTGCAACAGGGAGCATTGCAATAATGTAAGGTACGTTGTCCACAAAACCGGAGATTATAATAGAAACAAGAAGTATAATCACAAAGCCCAGAATCTTTGAACCGCCTGTAATGCCTGCAAGGAAAGATGCAAAGTCAGAGAGAAGACCAGTTTCTCGAATACCGCCGATTACGACAAAAATTCCAATCAAAAAGAAAATTGTTTCCCAGTCAAGTTCCTTTACCAGAGTGGCGCAGTCGGAGGTAGATTTTTTTTGCAGAAGCTTGTACCACAAAAGTCCGATTACTCCAAGGGCAAAAACAAAAAGTCCGCTCATGTATTCAAAACTTGTGTGGATGAAGGAAACTGCCGCAAGTCCGAAAATCATTGTAAGCAGAAGAACAAGAGGGAACCAGGAAATTACAGGTTCTTTTTCTACTTCTATTTTATTCTTTCCGTTTTTTGCAAAGAAGAAATAAAAGAAAATACATCCTGCAAGCAGACCGGACTGAATGATAAAGAAAATAGAAAGAGTTCCGTTATGCACAAAGAAGTCGTTAAAGTTGTATCCTGCGTAACCTGCAAAAATCATGCTTGGCGGGTCACCAACAAGGGTTGCTGTTCCTTCAAGGTTACTCATTACCGCAAGACCAATCATAAAAAGTGTTGGGTTGATTTTTATTTTTTTACAGAGGGCAAGTGCAATGGGAGCCATCACAAGCACTGTTGCAACGTTCTCTACAAAAATAGAAATTATGCCTGTCATGGCAAGAATGGCAACCATGGCAAGACCAGTGTTTTTTGAATGTTCCACAATGCTGTCTGCAATGCGGGCGGGTACTTTTGAATAAATAAAAAGGGCTGCAATAATCATGCTTCCCAGATAAATCAAAAGTACGTTCCAGTTGATTATGTCAACCAGGGCATGTGTAAAGGCATAAATGTGGGATGGAAAGTTTCCGTCCTTTGCAAGAACATCTTCCGGCAGGGGGAAAATGCTTCCCGGAAAAATCATGGCAAGTACAACAACAAGAAGTGCTGCAAAAGAAGTGAACCAAACCTTTTTACCCTGAAAGGCAATCACCAGTGCATACATGATAACGGCAATTGCAAGTATAACCCATTTCAACTGTTCCATGCGAATAAGATACCGCTTTATCCTTGCATGGTCAAGTTTACAATAAAATGCTTTTCCGCTATACTAGGACCATGGTAATTTCTTCTATTGATTTAAAGGACGGACACGTTGTCCAGCTTAAGAACGGTAAAGATTTGGTTTTGCAGCGGGATGATGCTGACTCCCTCATTTCAGAATTCAACACTTATGGTGAAGTTGCAGTCATTGACCTTGATGCTGCCCTTAGAAATACTGACGAAAAAGGTAATACAAAAAATACTGAACTTTTAAAATCTCTTCTCCGCAAGGGAAATGTCCGCGTGGGCGGTGGAATCCGCGATGTGAAAAAAGCACGTGAACTTATTTCTCTTGGGGCAGAAAAAGTAATCATTGGAAGTGCGGCATGGAACTCAAACCCAAAAGACGGAAAGAGCGTGCTTAATGTTCCCTTCCTTGAAGAACTTGTTAACGCAATCGGTAAACAGAGAATCATCATTTCTGTTGATGCCATTAACGGAAAAATTGCAGTGCGGGGCTGGACGGAGACAATAAATGTTTCTCTGGTGGACGGTGCCCGTGAAGCAGAAAAATATGCAAGCGAACTTTTGTTTACCTGTGTGGAAAAAGAAGGCTGTATGCAGGGAACGGACATGGTTCAGGTAAAGGCTCTTCGGGATGCAGTTAAGTGCCGTGTTGTTGCCGCAGGTGGTGTGAACTCCCTTGAACAGATTGTTGAACTTGAAAAAATGGGCTGTGATGTTCAGCTGGGAATGGCTCTTTACACAGGTGCAGTTTCTTTAAAGGATGCCTTTATTGGCTGCCTTGACTGGAAAAAGACTGACGGTATGGTTCCCGTGATTGCGCAGAGCGTTAACGGCGAAGTGCTCATGATGGGCTACGCAAACAAAGATGCTTTTGAAAAAACTTTTGAAACAAAAAAACTTACTTTCTTTAGCAGAACCCGCAATACTCTCTGGACAAAGGGGGAGACAAGCGGACACTTCCTTGAGGTAAAAAAACTTCGTGTGGACTGCGACAGGGATACTGTTCTTGCCACTGTAGTTCCAAACGGTGGAACCTGCCACACTGGAAGCTGGACCTGCTTTGGTTCTGACCCTGATGAAAGAAGCAGTCTGGAACGCCTTTACGGAACAATCAGTGAACGCTTTGCAAACCCCAAGCCGGGCTCATATACTGCAACCTTAAACGACAAGCGCGTGCGTGAAAAGGTAATGGAAGAAGCCGAAGAACTCACCGACGACGCAGAAACAAAAGAAGACGTTATCTGGGAAGCGGCAGATTTACTTTACTTTGTGAGCGTGCTCATGTACAAAGAAGGCGTTACCTGGCAGGACGTATACAACGAACTGGACAAGAGGCACAAGGCTAAGTAAAGTGTCATTTCGACCGCAGTGAACCTACGCTTACCCTAATGTCATTTCGACCGGAGCGAAGCGTAGTGGAGAAATCTACTCCTGTTCTAATCGCTCCCTCTTTGCAGACAGAGGCGCACTCTCCGCAGCGGATGCATTCACGGTCATTTATTTCCAGAGTCTGCATTTTGCATGAAGCAGTGCAGGCTTTGCAGTGAATGCATTTTGTCTGGTCAACTTTAATTCCAAAAACTGCCACTTTATTAAAAAAAGAATAGACTGCCCCAAGCGGACAGAAGAATGTACAGAAA
>JAEEKM010000018.1 GCA_016282455.1 Treponema sp.
CGGTAAGTGAAAGATTTTTGTCTGAGTAAGGACTTCCTTCTTCGTGGCTTGGAAGATGACCCGGCATCATTGCACCACCGGAAACAAAAACTGTGGGAAGATCAAGACGGGCTGCTGCCATGAGCATACCTGGAACAATTTTATCACAGTTTGGAATCATCACAAGAGCATCAAACTGATGTGCAGTTGCCATACACTCCACGCTGTCTGCAATAAGTTCACGGGTAACAAGAGAATACTTCATTCCCTCGTGTCCCATTGCAATACCGTCACACACACCGATTGCGGGGAACTCAATTGGTGTTCCGCCAGCCATACGGATACCGGCCTTTACAGCCTCTGCAATTTTATCAAGTCCAAAGTGTCCGGGAATAATCTCGTTCTTTGCACAGCACACACCCACAAGCGGGCGGTCAAGTTCTTCATCAGTATAACCCATCGCGTAGAAAAGAGAACGGTGGGGAGCACGTGCCATACCTTTTGTGGCATTGTCGCTTCGTTTACATGCAGCCATTTTGCACCTCTGTAAAATAAGATGTGTTGATTTTACACCACTTGCCAAACATAATTCAAGTGGGGTTGAGTGACTGTGACAAGATAAAAGTTTTATGCTATAATCCTGTCACCCCAGCGGAGGATCGTTTATGGAAGGCCCAAAGATTTGTCTTACCCTTACAGGAAAGACTTTGGCACAGAATGCGGAGACGGTAAAAAAATACCGCCAGTACATTGATATTGCAGAACTTCGTGTAGATCATCTTGACCCGGCAGAATGGATGTCTGTAAGACAGTTTCCCCACATGGTGGACCTTCCCTGCATACTTACAATCCGCAGAAAGGTTGACGGCGGTGAGTTTATTGACGGAGAAGTATCCCGCACCATTTTATTTGCACGAGCCCTTGCTTTTGCAGACACCGACTCCTCAAAGAATTTTAAATACATTGATTTTGAAGAAGACTTTCACATTCCAAGCCTTCAGGATGCCGCCCTTGCCTTCGGAATAAAAATCATCCGTTCCGTGCACGACATGAAAAATCCCATCGTTCACTTAAAAGAACGCCTGGACGACTTAAAAACCACCGGCTATGAAATTCCAAAGATAGCCTTCATGCCCCATTCCCTTGATGATGTAACCCGTCTCTTTAAGGAAGCCCAGCAGTTAGAAGACACAGACCACATACTTGTTGCAATGGGAGACTTTGGTCTTCCTTCCCGCATTCTTTCTGCAAAACTAAGGAATCACCTTACCTACTGTTCTCCTGCAGAAACTTCCGGCAAAGTTGCAAACTTAGGTCACTTAGATCCCATCACCCTGAACGAAGTCTATCATTTTAAGCAGATAGATGAAAGTTCAGATATTTATGGAATAACCGGCTGGCCCTTAGAGTCAAGTTCAAGCCCCGCACTCCACAACCCCGCATTTTTGCGCCACGGTAAAAACGCAGTATACATTCCTGTCAGGGCAGAAAAAGTTGAACAGGCTCTTTCTTTTGCAGACACAGTCGGCATTAAGGGACTTTCCGTTACAGTTCCCCACAAAGAAAAAGTCATGGGAGCGGCTAACACACAGGATCCCCTTGTAGAAGCAATCGGTGCCAGCAATACAATAATCCGTGAAGGAAAAGACTGGCATGCCTACAACACGGATGCCCCCGGTTTTGCAAGAGCCCTGCTTGAGTTCACGGGACTAAAATCTCTTCGCGGAAAAAAAGTTGCCATCATCGGAGCGGGAGGAGCAGCCAGAGCCATTGCACACGTTATAAAAGACCTGCACGGAAAAGCCTGTGTCTTTAACAGAACCCTCAGTAAAGCACGAGACCTTGCAGAACTGTATGGTTTTAAATACGCCTCCCTTGGTTTTGACTCAGCACCCATCCTAAAAAAATACAGTCAGATTATAATTCAGACAACCTCAAAGGGAATGCACAAAACACCTCCTTCCACAGATGAAAACGATCCACTTTACTTTTATAATTTTTCTGGAAAGGAAACTCTTTTTGACATTATCTACATGCCCTCTTCCACACCTGTTATGGTAAGGGCAGCCCAGGCAGGATGCAGGGTGTGCAATGGATACGACATGTTAAAGTATCAGGGCTACGAACAGTTTAAACTTTTTACCGGAGAAGATTATTAATTTTTTGGAGATAGAAATGGGAATTTCAAAAGACGAACAGAAAGTGCTTGCAGCAAAAACTGCAATCGACACAATGATTGACGAAGGAAAAATTTTCAGCGGAATGAAAATCGGTCTTGGAACAGGAAGCACTGCAATGCCCGCAGTAAAACGCCTTTCTGAAAGAATTAACGACGGAACGCTCAAAGACATTAAGGCAGTGGCAACAAGTTTTCAGACCACACTTGCCTGCGAAGAACTCGGCATTCCCGTTTACACTCTAAACGACCGCGCAATCGGTGCACAGCTTGATCTTGCAATTGACGGTGCTGATGAAATTGGAAAAGGAAACTCCCTCATTAAAGGTGGCGGAGCAGCCCTTCTCCGTGAAAAAATAATTGCCTATAACGCAAAAATCTTTGTGATTGTTGCAGACGAAAGTAAAGCCGTAGAAACACACGGAACAGGATTTGCACTTCCGGTAGAAATAATTCCGGAAGCAAGAATGAGCATTGTCCGTGAGCTTGAAAAAACAGGTGCAGTTTGTGTTCTTCGTGAAGGAGTTAAAAAAGCAGGTCCAGTCATCACAGACAACGGA
>JAEEKM010000209.1 GCA_016282455.1 Treponema sp.
GAAGACGGCTATGGTCTTTCCATAAAAGCAATTGATGCTTTTGCAGCCCAGGATGGCACGCTCATTATTACTGTTGACTGCGGTATTTCAAACAACGAAGAAATTGCTCACGCAGGAGAACTGGGAATAGATGTTATTGTCGTAGACCACCACAATCCGCCGGAAAAACTTCCGGAGCCTGCAATAATAATCGATGCAAAAGTAAGCGGTACAGGCTACCCCTTCCCCGACATTTCAGGCTGTGCAGTTACTTACAAACTGGTAAGTGCACTAAGGTTCAGCAGAACTTCCTGGTACAAGGAAGAGTTTACCCTGTTGAATGCAATTGAAGAAGAAGACCTCATAAAAATAGACTGCCTTAAAGTAAGGAATCTTGTTCCTGAAAGCCGGCTTGAAGAAAAAATAATTCCCCAGACTTCCATCATGCAGACAAAACTTCCGCAATATCTTCGCGGTCAGGTTATTGCAGTCTGGGAAAAAGAAAAAACAGAAAAACTTTTAAAAGAAGCCTTTGGTTCTGGAACTGAGTTTAACATGATGGACATTCAGGAAGAAGCAAGAAAAATACTTCCCGCTATTGCCCAGCTCCCGCTTGAAAAAATAAAGAACCTGTCTACCCTTGCAAAATACGGAGACCATGCCCCCACAGAAATCGGAGGCTTTTACAACATCTTCGTTACCCTTTTCCAGCAGATGGAGAAAAAACAATTCCCCTCTGTTGCTTCACAGGAAGAAAAAGATTTACAGCTTGTAGCACTTGCGGCACTGGCAGACATAATGCCCATGAAAAACGAAAACAGAATCTTCGTAAAAAAAGGTATCGCCGCAATTAACGCAGGACGGGTAAGGTCTGGTCTTTCAGAACTTATGGCAGCCCTGAATAAACTTGGCAAAAGGCTCACATCCACAGACATGAGCTGGGTTTTAGTTTCACACCTGAATGCAGCCGGCCGTTTAGGGCACCCGGAACTTGCGGCTGAACTTTTTCTTTCAGAAGACCCGCGTACCCGTGAGGCCATGGCAAAAAAAATCATCGAACTTAACCAGACAAGAAAACAGCTGTCTGATGACGGAATGAATTTTGCCATAGACGGAGCACAGGAGTCAATTAAAGAACACGGAGGAAAACTCTGTCTTGTAATTGACGAAAGAATAAACCGGGGTGTAAGCGGAATACTTGCAGGAAGGCTTGTCGCCCTTTACGACATACCTGCCCTTGTAATAACCTATGTAGACGATAAGGCAATCGGTTCCATGAGAAGTTGCCGTGGCTTTGACTGCTCAAAGTTCCTTAACAAAATGGATGACCTTTTTATAAACCACGGAGGACACACTTTTGCCGCAGGTTTTAGTTTTTTAAGGGAACGCACAGAAGAGTTTAAGGAAAGGATTAAAGCCCTCTGCCCGGAAATTGAACTTTCAGAATCAGAAAAAGATTTATGCAAAATAGATGCAGAAATTCCTGCCGCCTACCTCTCACCTTCTCTGCTTGACCTTACAGACCGTTTTGAACCCTTTGGAGAAGAAAACCCTCCGCTTTTGTTTATGGCAAAAAACCTGCCAGTCCTTGATGCCCTGATTATGGGAAAAGGAGAAAAACAGCACTTAAAGATTTATGTAGGAAACGGAAAGGTAAAATGGCCTGCACTTTTCTGGGGTGAAGGAGAAAGACTTCACAGAGACTTTGAAATCGGAGACAATGTGGACATACTCTTCCGTGTGGAAAGAAACACTTTTAACGGTGTAGAAACTCCCCAGCTCATTCTGACAGACCTAAAAAAATCATATAAAAGCAGCTGATTCTTTCCGATAATTAAAAGGATACGGAGCATAAAATGTCAAAAAAAATTTCTCTTATAATTGTCTTTACAACTTTATTTTTTTCAGGACTTGTATTTGCAAGGGAAGCAAGTTTTTCAGGAAATGATTACGAAATCAACCTCCATTACAACGATACTGCCTGTCCTGGAGATGCAATTTTTATCAGAATGAAGTTTACCCAGACAAAAAAAAGTAAGGTAAGCAAAGAACAGTTTGCAGCCACTACTGCAAGAGCAGAACTTTTACTGGGAGAAAAAAGGCTTGAAAAAAGCACTTTTTATACACTGGATTCCCACAGTTCAAAAAACACCCATACCATGCTCACAGGCATTCCCCTTTCTTCCTGGTGGACAGAGGAAGACACTTACTGCATTAAGGTAACCTACAATCTTTACGGAACAACACCGCTTGAATTTACACTTCCATTTTCTATTACACCAAAAGAATTTGTTAGTGAAACCCTTCAGCTGGACGCCCAGAACACAAGCATCAAAACAAATACAAGCGTAGAAAGAATGCAGCAGATTGAAAAGCTGAATAAAATTCTTGACACGATTGACGAAAAGGGAGTGCATCAGCTTACTGCCTTTACTGCACCGACTACCGCAACAAGAAGAACATCTTTTTTTGCAGACCGCAGGGTATATGCCTACAACAACGGAAAATCTTCCACAAGCCTTCACTATGGAATTGACTACGGTATTCCAGAAGGTTCAGAAGTAACTGCCTGTGCAGGCGGAAAAGTAGTTATGGCAGAAAACAGAATCTCCACCGGCTGGAGCATTGTGATTGAACATCTGCCTGGACTATACAGCCTTTACTACCACCTTAGCGAAATGAAAGTTGCAGAAGGAGATACTGTAAAAGCAGGAGACCTTATCGGTTTAAGCGGAAAAACAGGACTTGCCACAGGACCACACCTTCACTGGGAAATAAGGCTTAATATGGTTGCAGTAAATCCTGACTTTTTCACAAATGACTTTGCTTTTGAGGGAAACCCCAGATAATAATCCCTAGCAGGAAATTGACTTTGCAATAATTCCGCCGCCAGAGGTAACCCCGTCCCTGTAAAAGACAACAGACTGTCCGGGAGCAACCGCTCTCTGGGCTTCCTTAAAGGTTACCCGGTAGGCATTACCGTTAAAATGCTCCCCCTCCTGAGGAAGATAGGGTTCAATGCGGGCTTCCACAGGTTTTGCAGCAAGACGAATTTTTACAAAAGCATCAAAGGCTGTCTGAGGGTCATAGTTTCCGGGCCAGACCATATCATCTGCAATAAGGGCAGAACATTTTAAGTCTTCATCTTTACCAAGAACTACAAGATTTTTTTCCTTATCAATTGCGGCAACATAAAGCGGTTCTTTTGCACTGACTCCTAGTCCCCGTCTCTGACCGATTGTATAATGCTCAATTCCACGATGGCGGCCAAGAACATGACCGTCAAGATCAATAATATCTCCAGGAACTGAAGGCTGGTCACTGAAAAGATAATCAAGATATTCAGACGGAATAAAATCCTGACTTTCCCCCCTGTCTGCCGCAGTAAGATTTCTTTCCCTAGCAAAAGCAAATACTTCTTTTTTTGTCATAGAAGCAAGGGGGAAGCGGACTTTTTCAAGAACAGAAGAAGGAATACGGTATAAAAAGTAAGCCTGATCTTTTGTTGCATCCATGGCAACTGCAATCTGAACAGGTCTTTCCTTTCCCTCTGGCGCAGAAGAAGCACTTTCTCCAAATGAAGAAGCTAAACTTTCATCTCCCCTTACAACCTTTGCGTAGTGGCCTGTGCAAAAATAATCGTACTCAATTCCCATCTGTTCAATACCCGCAAGAAGAGCACCAAACTTAACAAAACGATTGCACCTGATGCAGGGATTGGGTGTTCTGCCTGCACGATATTCTGCCTTAAAATAAGCAAGTACTTCTTCCTGATAGGCTTTGCGCACATCAATTACGTGGTAGGAAATATCATGGGCTTTACAAAATTCCCGGCACTCTGCAATGTCAGTTTCTTCTCCGGGACCATAACAGCTGTCGTGAAGAACAGTACCTTCCGGAAGAGGGGGTAAATCATTATTCCACAAAGCCATAGTTACTCCGGTA
>JAEEKM010000210.1 GCA_016282455.1 Treponema sp.
AGCATGATGATAAGCGGCGTATAAACTCCGGCTTTTATTACACTGATAAAAGTTGTTGTCCACTTTGTCATTATGGCAATCATACCGATTGCAAGAAGTTCTGAAAAAAGATTCATCACAATGTAGCAGAGCTTGCTTAAGGAATCAAAGAGGGTGACGGCACTTTTAGTTGCATTCTTGTCGCTTACGGCACCTGCACCTGCAAAACCTGCAAATACAAAAACAGGAAGAAGATATGCTCCGTCAATGAGTGCTTCAAAACCTGAGTAGGGGAATATTCTTCTTATTAAATCCTGCCAGTCAAGGGTAGGAATCTCTGTCATCTTTTCGATTGTAATTGGGATGCGGGGAAGTTTTACAATGAGGGTAGAAATAATTCCCAGAAGAACAAGGGCGGCAGTGGAAGCAAAAATAATTCCGAAGGTCCACAGACTTGTTTTCACAAGAAGTTTTTCATCTCTGAGTTTGTAACATGCAGTGAAAATGGAAAAGAAGAGAAGGGGAAGCAGGGTGTATCTTCCGAACCTTACGACAATTTCCACAAAAAAGTTCTGTACTGCAAGGGCCTGCGTGCTGTCTGCCGGAAGAAGTATTGCGGCCACCAGACCAATGGCAATTCCAATAAGATATTTTAACCAAAGTTTCATAAACAGAGTATAGCGATAAAAGCCGTTTGTGTGAACAGGGCACCACTATCGGAAAAATAACCTGTATGCAAATTAACTCATCTGTGCTATACTTTAATTTATGGGAAAAACAGTTCTTATTGCAGGAAAAGATTCTCCTGACGGAAAAAAACTTGCTGATGGTTTTGCATTTACAGGACGTCAGATTGCACTTACTTCTGCCGATTTGTCCGATGCCTACGAGGATGATGTTTCTGATGATGAAAAAAAGGCATCCCGCGACGCTTATGATGAAGTAAAGTCAATTGAAGCAAAGTCTGGAATGTGCACCTACGAATGGAACCGTTCATCTCCGGTTTCTGCCCGCACACTTATTCTTCAGACAGAAAATACTTATTCAAGGCTTGATGAAGTGATTCTTTATTTTGATGAAGAATGGTTTGCTTCTCAGGAAGATAAAATTGACAGTGAACGCATTGCCCGTGCTGCAGATGAAATGGTTCTGGGCTTTCAGTATCTTGCAATGGAAAGTCTTGCCCGTTTTGAAAAAAAGAATTCTGCTTCTAACCCAGGAACCCTGGTCTTTCTTCTTAAAGAAGGATACACTGCCAGCGATGCCCTAAAAACTCCCGCGTTAAGAAACGGACTTTCTGCAATTGCATCTCCGGTAGTTGCGGCGGCAGAAGCTTCCTTTACAGCCTTTGCAGAAAATCTTACAGCCCTTTACGGTGACATGCCTTATGTAAACATTGTTCTTGTGCGCGAAGAAAAATCTGGGGATACTGCACTTTCTGATGAAGCGCTTGGTAAGTGGCTGGGGAATTATCTTGAGGCGGTTGAAAACCTCAAAACAAAAACTCCTGCAAAAAAAGCCCTTCAGTGGGTAAAGTCTGGTTCTAAGGCACCTGCGGGAACCTTTAATCTTTTTTCAAGGAGGTAAAGGGTGAACGTTGCTTTTGATGCTGATTTTATAATTGAGTGCTGCATTAAAATTGCCGCCAGTGTTTTTTGCGGCTTTGTTCTTGGTCTTGAAAGAAGAACCCGTAATCAGGTTGTGGGAGACAGAACCCTTATTCTGATTTCAGTTTCCAGTACTCTCCTTTCCATTCTCTCTTATTTTATGGCAGAACAGGGAATCAGGCGCGGCTACTCCGGAGGAGATCCTACACGAATTGTAGCAGGTGTGGTAAGCGGAATCGGTTTCCTGGGCGGTGGTGCAATCATGCGTCAGGGACTTAACATTAAGGGGCTTACTTCTGCAACAATCATCTGGACTTCTTCTGCTTTAGGACTTGCCATTGGTGCCGGACTTTACGTGCAGTCTGCGGTTGTGCTTGTGGTGGTAATGATAACGGTTGTTCTTCTTGAAAAAATTGAAGGCAGATGGTTTCCCTCCCGCTGGAATAAAACCATTCACATTATGTTTTCAGGCGAAGAAGTAAATGAAGAGTCTGTAAGACAGGTAATAGAAAAGCAGGGCATTGTGGTTACAGACCTTAACATAAGCCGCCTTTTAGACAGGCATCAGACGGTGCTCAGGTTTTCCGTTAAAACTTCTAAACAGGAAGACTACCGTAAACTAGCCGAGTCACTGAAAGTTCTTGGAAATCTCTGCGAACTTACAATTACAGACTAGTTTTCTGACTCTGATTTAAGTTTTATTTTCCAATGTATTCCAGGGCGGAGTCTGCGGCAATTTTTCCGAAGATGCAGATGTCGGCAACGGCATTTCCACCAAGTCTGTTTCCTCCGTGTACTCCGCCGGTAACTTCTCCTGCTGCAAAGAGAGCGGGAATGACCTGACCGTTTTTGTTCATAACCTCTGCCATTTCATTTATCTTAAGGCCTCCCATGGTATGGTGAATGGCAGGTTCAATCTCTATTGCATAGTAGGGTGCTTTGTTTAATCTTCTTTCCATGCTCTGTGGGTTTCTGTCA
>JAEEKM010000211.1 GCA_016282455.1 Treponema sp.
CAGGCCTTCATGTAATAGATTATGAGCCTTCATTAAAAGAAGATTTTTTTAATTCCTTTACCTGTATTGCAGACTGCATTTTTGGAAGCGGCTTTCATGGTTCTCTTCCACAAGAGGCTGCTTTCTGCATTTCTTTTTCAAACAAAAGTTCTGCTTTTAAAATTGCCTGCGACCTTCCTTCGGGGCTTGATTCTTTTGGTAATTATGAGGGAGAAGTTTTTTCTGCAGATGTAACTGTTACAATGGGGGCAGATAAAATTGCCCTTTACTCTGATTGTGCAAAAGATTTTTCAGGAGAAGTAAAAGTTTTTCCGCTTGGAATTCCCCGTTCACTTTTTGAAGCCTGTGGAAAAGAAGATGCTTACCTTCTTGAAGAAAGTGACTGTCATCTTCCTGTCAGGGAAAAAAATAATGTTCACAAAGGAAGCTTTGGTCACGCTGCAGTTTTTTCCGGTGAAAAAAAAGGTGCTTCTGTAATTGCAGGCTGTGCGGCCCTTCGTTTTGGTGCAGGTCTTGTGACCCTTGTAAGAAATGAAAAGCCTGAGACGAAAATAAATGTTTCTTCTGACGGACTCCTTTTGCAAAGTGAAAGCCCCCTTTCTTTTGAACTCATGGAGTCTTCTACCCTGCCTGAAAAAACAAGTGCAGTTGCATTGGGAATGGGCTTTGGTCATGATGAAAACCTTTGCGATAAGGCGATTGATCTTTTGATTTCTTCTTCAGATCTTCCCTGTATACTGGATGCAGATATTCTTTATTGCAAAAAACTTCCGCTTCTTTTAGAAAGCCGTTCAAAATGTTTTCTTGAAAAAGGAAAAATGAATGTGGTGCTCACACCTCACCCAAAAGAATTTGCTGCCCTGCTTGCCATTTCTTCTCTGGGCGAATATTCCCTTTCAGATGTAATTAAAAAGAGACTTGAACTTTCAAAGAAATTTACAGAGCGTTTTCCCGGTCTTGTCCTTCTGGTAAAAGGAGCCGTCCCCCTGATTAGCGTAAAAAATCAGAAAGAGGAAACAGTGCATTATTTTAATCCGCATGGAAGTCCTTCCCTTTCCAAAGCCGGCAGTGGAGATGTCCTCGCTGGAATGATTTGTGCCCTCCTTGCCCAGGGCTATGATGCACTTTCTGCCGCCACCACTTCATCCCTTGCACACGCACTTTCTTCCCGTAAGGCAAAGAACAACTATTCGCTTACCCCTTTCGGGTTAATGGAGTTAATAAAATGAAGACAAAGAAAAATAAACCCAAACTTCTCTTCCGTCTTTTTAACGGCATTGGGGAAAAACTTCCAAGAGTTAAGTCTTTTTTTACCTGTCTCTTTTTTATTCTCTGCATTGCAGTTTCAGATGCATTCTGTCTTCGTCTTGTAAAACCTTTTTCTCCGACACTGGCAATTCTTCTTTCGTCTTTTTTGTCCTGTTTCTTTTTTATTCCTGTAGTACTTATCTGCTATACAAAAAATATTTTTCCCTCATATAAAGAAAGTCTTTCTGAAAATGAAGAAAAAGACAAGACTTCTGAAAAGGAAGTCAGCATCATTCTTTCTTCGTTAAACCAGCGTCCTCTTGTGCGCCGCATTTACAAACTGGGACTTTGGGAAGAAGAACGGAGCGGACAGGTGTGTTTTCGCGAACCAATCGGCGGTCAGAGGGAACAGAAATTTCTGCGCTTTGGTAAACGTTACAGGCAGGAAATGCTGGTCGTGCTAGACTACAAAGCCCTTACCACCTGCGGAATAGATCTTGAAAAAGTGTGTGTCAAAAAGACAGGTGACAATTCTCTTGTGGTCTACGGAATTGAAGCCCAGTCTATTTCAGAACCGGTAATCGAAGCAAACATGACTTTTGGAGAAGTGAGGGAAATCTCCTACGAAAAAGAAAGTACCGGTAACATAACAAAAGTTGTTTCCCGCTACACAAAAGAAAATGAAAACCTTCTTTTAAAGAAGCGTGATTTTTATGTGAACCGTTTTAAAAAAGAATTTGCCCTTACCTTTGATGAAGAAATAAAAAAGAGCCGCAAAGAATTTGTAGAAAGTTTTATCCGCGCAGAGTTTGGTCCAAAATACAAAGTGGAATTTGAAAATGAAGCCCAGCCTCTTAATGCCCTTCCCTTTAATGATTTTCTCCGAAGCGAACATGGCTTTGTGGCAGGAGAAATAGAGTCAGACTGAGATTATTCTGAGGTCTGATTTTTGATTCCAGGTTGAAAAATACACAATGCGGAAATAAAATAATAAATGAAGATATGAACTGCTACACAAAAGAAAGCCAGACTCTTGGAATGGAAAAACTCATAAATGCCCGTGAACTTGGGGGCTATAAAACCCTTGATGGACTTTTTGTAAAGCGGGGACTTATCCTTCGTTCTGCAAAACCCGTCGGCGCCAGTGAGGCTGATTTACTTCGCCTGCAGAAAGTTTATTCACTTGCCACTATTGCAGATTTTAGAATGAGTTATGAGAGGGCAGCCCAGCCAAATCCTTTTATGCAGGGAGTGGAAGATGAATGGTGCCCCATTATTGATGAGAACCTTATCAATCCTAATGTTTCTTCCGGAGAAAAGTCTGATGACAAGAGTGAAGAAAAGGAATTTGCCCGTCTTACCTACATCGTAAAAATTAAAATGGTTTACGACATGATGTATGTGGATTTTCTAAAAGGCGCTCAGGGTAAAGAAGGCTACAGAAAGTTTTTTAAACTCCTGCTTGCCCTGCCGGAGGGAAAGTCTTTACTCTTTCACTGTTCACAGGGAAAAGACAGAACCGGTCTTGGGGCCATGCTCATTTTAAGTGCCCTGGGGGTGGATGAAAAAACAATCCTTCAGGATTTTCTTTTTACAAATGTTTTTAATGCAGACCTGATTGCTTCTGAAAGGGCCATGCTTGTGCGCCACAAAGTGCCTGAATCTTCCATGATGGAATACCTTACTGTGCTTGATATGGTTGACGAGCGTTTTATGCAGAATGCCCTTAATTATATGAAAGAAACTTACGGGTCTGTCATGGGCTACATTCACGAAGCTTTGGGAATTACAGAAGCGGAAGTTATGGAACTTAAGCGTAAGTTTTTGACCCAGTCTGAGAGTTAAACTGAGCTTTGACTGCCGGAACCGGTTCCGGATCCTCTGTCTCCCAGCTCACGCGAATGACTGCCGGCTGTGCTCCGATACCGAGGAAGCCGGACTTGGCGCGTTCCACGATTTCGACAGAGACGGCATCCCGTTCCATCTGCAGTTCCAGAAGTGCTGCAGCAATGGCTTCGTC
>JAEEKM010000212.1 GCA_016282455.1 Treponema sp.
AGTGAGTGTGTCCGGCAGGGTAAACTTGCAGCTCACGTTTCCTTCTGCGTCAGTCATGAGGCTTGGCATAAAGACTGCAGTCGGTTCAAAATTCTTTCTCTCGTTAAGCTTGTCACCAGATTCGTCTGAGTCACCGCCTACAAGATTTTTTACTTCGTAAGTTACGGGATCCATAAGAAGTGAACGGGAATCTCCACCACGGGTACAGTTGGGGAAGAGACTCTCTCTGTAGAAGTATGCAACCGGGTCTGCAACATGGTAGTTAATTAAATCAACAACACCACGGTCCACTGCCATAAGTGTAATTTCTGCATTGGCAAGAGGAACTCCATTCTGCTCTGCGTGAAGGGTAATTTCTGCTTCTTCTCCGGGGCGGTATGAGGGTTTACTCTGAGTGATTGAAATGTTAAAGCGTCTTGTTGAAGTGTCCACATGAAGGGCACAAAGACCAAAGAGTCCCTTTGGTTTTCCTAAGTCCGGAGTGTTAAAGTCTTGAGAAGGCGGCTCTGTACGGTTTGTGTAGGAAGAAAGGGTTACGTACATAACTGGCACATAGTTTTCTTCAACTTCCACATCAAGCACAGTAGTAGGTTCCTCGAGGGTAATAAGACGGTGACTTAAAATTCCTTCACGCTCGATTGAGAGCATGTAGGTTCCCTTTGGAAGAGGACTCTGCACCAGAATGTGGGCAGTTTCTCCCACGGCATAAGAATCCCTGTCTGTAGTCATGGTAATCTGATCTGCTTCATCACGGTTAAACCAGTACCAGTCAGAACCTGTTACATAGAAGTATCTTTCCGTGATGATTTTATTTCCACGTGAGTCCGTAGTTGTCAGGCGCAGAAGATATGCACCGCCCTTAGGAGGAGTTACCTGAATTTCTGAAGGCTTTGAACTTCCGGAAAGGTTTACGCTTTTGTCTTCTTCGGTAACCATTTCGCGGACATACCTTGTGTTAATCTGTCCGTTCCAGCCCACCTGCTGCACTTCCTTCCAGTCTTCACGTTCAAGTTCAATGCGGAGTTTTTTCCTGTCACCAGTGGGAAGATCTTTTGCAAGAGGAGCGCTTTCGTCAGGAGTAAGACATACATAATCAAAACGGATTGTTTCGCCTTTTTTGGGATATGCCTTTACTCCCTTTGCAGAACTGAGACCGATATAGAACTTTGCAGGATGAACAACAGTTTTTGTGCGGGCACTTATCATCTGGTTTCCTGCATCCGTAATGTTTGCTTCTACTGTATAGCTGTATGCCATTCCGCTGATTGTCTCCCCGCCGGTTTTCTGGGAAGATGTTGCCTTACCTTCTGCAGAGAGGGTGCTTTCATTTGAACTAAGGGAAGAGCGGCCTTCATAACCTCTTCTCGGTCCGAATGTATAAGAAGAGAATTCATTACTCTTTGCTGCAAAACCAACCGGTTCACGGGTCCAGGAAGATTCTACGTAGGCACCAGACATGCTTCCGCCGCCAAGATAATTTGCAGTAAACTCTGCATTAAGTGAATCTCCTGAATAATAGGTAATCTCAGGAATACTTGCATGGGCTTCAAAACGAAGTCTCTCAAAGAACTGAACCTGAACACGGCAGATTTCCCTGTCATACTTGTCGTCTTCATTCCTTCTGTAAACGATGGAATAAGAACCGGGAGTAATGTCCTCCGGCAAAGTAAAGGTTCCCCAGAAGGTTCCGTTAGAAGAAGTTGTACCGGAAATTTTTCCGTAAACTGTAGGATCCCATGAACCGTCTGTAAGTTCTACTGTATAATCTCCTTCGTAAGGAGAATAATTACCCAGCTTTAATTTTCTGTCTACACCGCGGAAAGTAATTTTTTCTCCGGGCTTGTAAAGACCACGGTCAGTAAAGAGGAAGGTTACGCGGCTGGTTCTTTCTGCATAACGGGGTGCTCTGCTTGAAGCAATCTCATAGCGCCACATGTTATTTATATCAGGCGAATACACTGCCCTGTCATCTTCCGTAAGGGCCTCCACATACACCGTTTCTTCACGTCCCATAGAACGGATACTGCCTTCCTCAAGGTCAATCACGGCAAGACCAGATTCATCAGTTACGCCAGTGCCAATATTGGGTTCTTTTGAAAGAAGGATGGGCGGAAACATAAGGTTAGAATCCAGGAAAACATTTACCTTTGCACCGCTCACAGGCTCTCCGGTAGAAAGTTTTGTAACCAGAACAAGTGCCTTGTTGTAGGCATAGCGGGTTGTAAGACCAAGGTCTGTTACCTGAATAATCTGTTCGTTAGTAACCTCTCTTTCCTTAAGTTCTTTTTCTTCCGTACGCCAGTTATACCAGTGGTAGTAAATGTTCATTTTAGACTTAAACTGAACTGCACCACGGAAACTACCGCCCACATCTTCCAGATAATCTGCAAGAGGAACGGTCTGAATGACCATTGTATTTTTTGGAGTTGTGTTCAAGTCAATTGCAGTAGTAAGGCTGCTCTTTTTTGATTCTTTTCCACTGACATCTGCAATGGGAATAATTGTGTACTCAGAGCCCTTGAGCACGTTCTGGTGGGCAAAGGCAATCTTTGGTTCAAACTGGGCTTCAAGCATTTTAAAGCCATAGTCCTTAAAGTTTGCAACGCTTGCGGCAGCAGGAACAAAAACTTCTGTGGTATATGGGGTACCGAGTTTTCTGCCATAAATGTCCGTTACATTTTCATCAAGGGTAAGTTTGTAATGGCTCTCGTAGTCAACCGGCAGATTAAAAATATACACATACTGGCTGCGAATTTCCACATTCTCTTCGCTTACTTTAACTCCTGTATCTGTGGTAACATGAGAAGCAAATTCTTTTTCACTTCCGTCCTTTAAGGGAGCATTAAATTCAATCACCACTGGTTTTGCATATTTTGAACTCAGGTAAGTTACTTCTGAGTCAACATAGGAGACTGCAAAGGGTTTAAGGGTTCTGAATTTTTTCTCGCTGAAACCAGCTTCAATGCATCCTGCATCAGAGGAACTTCCTTCAGGAAGAATAATATGCACTTCACTGTTTTCTGCAAGAGCTTCTTTTAATTCAAGGCGAAGGGCTGCATCATTGTTTTGGATTTTTTTAGCAGTATAGGGAATTGTCTTTCTTTCATCAGAACCAACTACATTTGTTTCAACTCTAAGAAATTTTGTAATATATTTATCATTTACAGGGGTATTAAAGAAAACTGCCACATCTGTTGCAAGTTTCATATCCAGGTTGTCGCTGTCCACATAGTTTCCGTCAAGAACGCTTGAGTAGCCTGGAATGATGGATTTAATGTAAAGCGGCTCTGTATAAAAAGTATATTCCAGCTTACCGCTGATTGTTTTTCCGGCAGTGTTTTTTAAAGAAGGGTTAATGGTAACAGTATATTTTTTCTGGGGAATGATTGCATCACTTGCATCAAAGGCCAGAAGACTTGTACCGTACCAGCGGAAGACTCCCTTAAGAGGCGGATTGATTGTTACGATGTCAGATTTATCTGTGGGCTCTCCAAGTTTTTCAAGAGGAACAACCGGTGAATTGAACTGCACCTGAATGGAGGGATATTTTACGCTGGAAGGAAGTTCTTCTTCCGGAGTAAAGGAAAGGATTTTAAAACTTCCGTCACCTTTTTCTTTTATAACAGGAACCTTATTTGTTTCGTTTGACTTCTTACAGCCCAAAAAAACAAATGCACTCATTACAAAAAGAATTAATGCTGCTCTCTTTTTCATTTTTTTACTGCCCCTTTTCCATAAGGAATTTTACGTTCTTTGAAATATCCGTATCTATATTAAGACCCGAAAGTGAATTAACATAACTTCTGTAGGTTTCTTCGCTTTCAAGCATTTTTTTCAATAGTCTGTAGATGTGAAGGGAATGACGCACATAGTAACCCGCACCGTTATGCACGATGAACTCCATGTTTCCCCTCTCCTGTCCGTAAAGATATTTACTGATGATGGCTGGTTTTCTGGAAGTGGCAATTTCCATAATTGTAGAAGCACCTGCTTTTGAAACAATCACATCGCACATCTTAATCAGACTGTCCATAAAATCTACAAAACCAAACACATGAAGGTCTAAAAGCATGTCTGCCTTTGACATAACTTCAAGGGATTCTTTTAAGGGCTTGTTTCTTCCGCATACAACTGCTACTGCAAAATCTGCCCTGTGGATAATGCACTGATTGATGATTTTAAGTGTACCAGGAAGACCTTCACCACCGCCTGCAAGAAGGACAAGGCGTTTGTCAGGATCAAAACCATATTTAATTCTAAGGGCTCGTTTTTCTTCATCACTTGCAGGAAGACGGAATTTTTTGTTCAGGGGGAATGGCATGATGTGAAGATTTTTTTCCGGCACTCCGCACTTCATTCCAAACTTTTTAAATCTTTCTGAAGCAACAATGTAATCAAGAGTCTTGTCATAAAAACATGCGGAAGAACTGGTAAAAGGATCTGTTGTAGAAACAGTAAAGTTTACTTTTTTCCCGCTCTCCCTTATTGCCCTGTGAAGGGTTGGTGCAAGGAAGGCATGAAAACACACAATGTCTGTAATTTCTTTTTCAAGAATCATCTGTGTAAGTTTTTTCTTTGTTGCAAGACAGATGAATAAATCCGTCAGTCTCTGGAAAAATCTTAATTCACCAAGATCATAAATAAAAGGCCACATTCCGTGAATGTAATTACAGGCAAAACTGTAGCCTTTTTCAAAAAACTTATCTATGATACTTCTTTTTCCGGGGAAACCGTTTTGTAAAATAACTTCAACCTCAGGCTCATATTCGGCAAATGCATCTTTAAGCACACGGGCTTGTGCAATGTGACCATTACCAGTGTTGAGATAGACGAACATGAAGCGCCTGGCATCACATTTTTTTTCTTCCATAACATTTTGTATTATAAAATACAGAGCGAAACTTGTCTACTATTGGAAAATTGCTTGTTAAAGTACGCCCAGTGAATGGAGTTCTTTTTCCACCTGTTCTGCGCTTTCAAACTGAATGGCATGTATTCCCAGTGCAGAAGCCGCATCACAGTTGTCCTTACGGTCATCTATAAAGACTGCATCTTCGGGCTTACATTCTTCTGCTTCAAGAATTATTTCCCAGAAGAGAGGATTGGGTTTTGAAACACCCATGTGAATGGAAGCATAAGTCTGGTCAAAGATTGCATAGTCACCGCGCTCTAAGTGATTGTAATAATGACTGTCGATTGTGTTTGTTCCGCAGACAACCCTTGTTCCCTGACCACGGAGTTTTAGCACAAGTTCTTTTGTTTTTTCATTCATCTTGGGATGGAAAAGCCAGTGCCACCAGTCTGTCTGAACTGCGATTCCGCTTTTTTCAGAAAAGATTCTCCAGAACTCACGGCTGGTTATCTTTCCGTCACTGCATAAAGAAAATAAAGTTACGCCTTCTTCTTTTCCAGCTTCATAGGGATTACCGCAGATTTTAAAAAACTCTTCTTTTGTAACTCCCAGTACTTTTCCGAGAGCCTTATCCACTTTTGCAGTAGTTGTAACAACGCCACCCATGTCAAAAATAATCAGCATACTATCTCCTAAAAACTGAAATTATATCAGAAAATGTTTTTATTTTACCGGCACAATCTTCTGCCTTAACTGAACCAAAGCCATACTCTGCAAACACAAAGGGAATACCAGCCTGCCTGCAAGCATCTGCATCGCCCTGAGTGTCTCCAACATAGACTGGACTTACAAGGGAAACACGGGCTTTTAACAGAAGAAGATTTTCTGCCTTGCCTTTTCCGGTACGGCCGTAGCACTCAAAGTCTTTTATTGAATCAGCAAGTCCTGTTTTTTCCAGCATGAGTTCAATGTAGCCGCTCTGACAGTTACTCACAACAAAACAGGGCATTACCCTTGCAATTTTTTTTACGGTTTCTACAAGACCGGGGTATGTTAAATCCAGGGTATTATTTCTTAAAGCAATCTGTTCTTCGCTTACGCAGTGTGAAAGAAGGATTTCTCTTTCTGCGCGTGAAAGTTCCGGCCACAAATCCCTTGCAATAACGTCCATTGTTTTTCCGAATTCTTTTTGCAGGATGTCGGCATTTACTTTTTTTGCAACAAAACCACTCTGGTCGATTGCTTTGTTCCATGCAACAGAAACTATTCCTGTGGTGTTCCAGATTGTTCCGTCAATGTCCAGAATGAGGGAATCGTATTTTTCTGAAAAAAAATCTTCCATTCGTTTTCCGCCCGTTAAATTATTTTTCCAAAGGTTTGATTGAATCTATTTTGTTCATCACATTTCTGTAGGTTTCAATTAATGCAACCGTCTGCATAAGGGAAGTCTGTCTTGGGTCTTCTTCTGAAAGATAGATTTTGTATTTTCCCATAGATGATTCTGCCAGCACCGTGTTGTTCTGGTCTGTAATCTGAAAACGCTGACCTTTTAAGTTGAAGAGGTCTCTTGTGGAAATTTTTGGTGTATTGCGTTTTACTTTTTCTGGAAACACTGAGTCTTTACCAAATGCACGGTAGTTTTTGTTTACGCCTGCATAAACATTGTAGTTGTTTTCGGGGTCAGAAACACTGGCAATTTTACAGGGGGTGTCTACCGGTATATAGCCGAAAGCATTGTGCACTTTCATGGAGATAGAACCTGAATCTATAGTTTTTACTTTGAAACGGCGTTTTTCTCCGCTGCCACTTACGGTAACATAAAACTTTGTATCATACTTTGTTTCTACGTATTCTGTAAAACCGTTCCACACATATTTTTTCTTTATGGAATTAAAAAAGAGTTTGTTTACTACGGGCTTAATTTTTTCTGAGACAGAAGAATTGGAGGTCACTTCGTATAACTCTCCGTAACAGGACAGCTGGTCTTTACCAAACTTTAGGGAGAAAGGTAAAATCTTTTTTTCAGTAAGATAGTCTGATACGGTTTGGCGTTTTTCTTCTATAAATTGAACTATACGTTCTTCAGCTTCCCCCTGAACAGGGAATGAATCGTCTTTTAGTGGATTTGTGTCGTCAAGAACATAAGATATCTGAACGTTTGAAAGAGTGTCTGAAAGTGTGGCACAGGAAATTAGGGTTATGGAAGATAATAGAAAGAAAGGGATAATGCGCAAAAGCCTGCGTAGAAAGATACTCATACTCAAATTATAATACCCCTACCCTTGTCCGTCAATTATGAAAAGGGCAAAAAAAAACCGCCTTGTGGCGGATCTTATGAAAAAAAAATAAACCAGCAGCTGCCTACTTTCGCACCTTGCGGCACTATCATCGGCGCCAGAGAGCTTGACTTCCGTGTTCGGGATGGGAACGGGTATTGCCTCTCCGCCATGGCCACTGGAATTAATTACCAGTTTATCCGGCAGATTTCCAGGGATTCAGAGTCCAGGGAAGAACTGCCACTAAAATATAAAAAGCCGGCAACTGTCTACTTTCGCACCTTGCGGCACTATCATCGACGCCAGGGAGCTTGACTTCCGTGTTCGGGATGGGAACGGGTATTGCCTCCCCGCCATGGTCACCGGCATTATTAACAATACTTAAGGCTGCTTTCACAGCACTAAGGAAAAGAGCGAGAACAGAGAAAGCAAGACGGCAATATGGCCGGGACTCGCGGGCTATTAGTACCGCTCGGCTGTGCACGTCACCATGCCTGTACCTGCGGCCTATCAACCGGATGGTCTATCCGGGCCCTACGGGGGGCTTGAAGCCCCAGCGATGGCTTATCTCGGGGCGGGCTTCCCGCTTAGATGCTTTCAGCGGTTATCCCTCCCGTACTTAGC
>JAEEKM010000213.1 GCA_016282455.1 Treponema sp.
ACTAATTCTCCGTTGTTTGATTTTCCGTTCCAGGTTAAATCCATGGGGAGACTTCCATGACCTTCCCAGACTTTAAATGGTCTGTGCTGGGGGTCGTAAATTACAAGACTCCATCTTTCCGGCGGGTACTCAAGATAACTTGCAGAAGGAAGAAGGAGTGCCATGTCTGCAAGAGAATCTCCGTCAGGTGTAAAGTCAGTATTGGGGTCAGCCTTAAGGTGAGCCTCAGGTTCAGGCCAGGAAGCAACCATTTCTTCAAACTCATGAATCATGCGTTCTTCTTCTTCCCGCTGATGTTTTTCTTTTATATCGTTGATAATGCCAAGAGGATAAACTCGAAGTCCTGCATAAGCCCTTGCGTAGCCTGCAAAACCACCGCCTATACTCACATCATAAAAGGCATTGTAATCTATTCCTATAAAGGGAATGACCATGTCTGTTCCAAAGAAAAATGCATTCTCCAGAGTAGCCCTGTAAAAAAGACAGCTTGTGGAAGGGTCACCAAGTTTTACACTTACAAGACGGCCTTCTTCTTTTGCACGGAGGGAAGGATAGTAGTCGGTTGTGATAAAGTTTACGCCAAGTCCCAGTCCGGGAATAATCTTTAACCAGGAAGGAATTTTATCCCACATTTTATGAGAGATGATTTTCTGAACACGGAACTCCACCACATTGGTCATAAAGTTTTCCATTAGGGCAAAATCTCCGTGGCCCTGTCCCCATCTGTCACGGGAATAAGCCAGGGCAAAAAACCAGCCGCTCCAGTTGTAGCCCATGTTTGCAAAAAGGGTATAACCAAAGTCTGTCATGGCAAGATGACCCTGACTGAAAAATTCCATGGGAAAACTTACACCGCCGCCGGCTTCAAAAAACATGTGGTTAAGCTGAAAAATTTCCGGGTCTGGAAGAAACTCACCGTTATCCGGTTCTGAAAAAGCCATAAAACAAAAAAGACTTAGGGCACACAGCAGGATGCAGCACTTACGAGACATTTTTTTTACCTGATTTTATTCAAATAATTTTTAAGGGTGTTTTTATTTTATGGATTAAGTTTTTTAAGTCAACACGTATTGATATAATTTAATGTAATATGGTTGAAATCTTTGTAATTTCTTTGCGTAATTTGCAAATCTCTGTTATCAGTCAGCTTCTCTAACTGTCATTCCGAACTTGTTACTGTCATTCCGAACTTGTTACTGTCATTCCGAACTTGTTTCGGAATCTTCGCCCACTTTGCAGCACAGACACTTACCAGCCTTTATGCCAAGTCCGCATCTGCACTGCATTTTCTGAAAAAATTAGCGGCCCCAGGTGAGCATGAGGTCGTAGTTATCTTCGTTAACCTCAAAGTACTGGTTTGATTCTCCGCAGGTGGGGCAGTATTCGGGTGCAACAGGTCCTACCACAATGTGACCGCAAACCAGGCATTCCCAGACTTTTACTGAGCCATTTTTAAGCTGAGCCTTGGAGTCTTCATCCTTAAGAAGTGAGCGGTAACGTTCCTCGTGGCGTTTTTCAATGTCTGCTACAGCGCGGAATTTTTTTGCCAGTTCAGGAAAACCTTCTTCTTCGGCAGTTTTTGCAAAGCCCGCATACATGTCTGTCCACTCATAGTTTTCTCCGTCAGCGGCATTCTTAAGGTTAGTGGCTGTGTCTGCAATTCCTTCAAGTTCCTTGAACCAGATTTTTGCGTGATTCTCTTCGTTAAGGGCAGTCTTTTCAAACACTTTTGCAATTTTGTCATTACCCTCTTTCTGTGCAACCTGGGCAAAATAAGTGTACTTGTTTCTTGCCTGTGACTCTCCTGCAAAAGCAGCAAGAAGATTTTTTTCAGTCTGTGTTCCTGTGTATTTACTCATGGGAATTCTCCTTACAATAAAATGTTTTATAATTGTACTGTATAAAAATCATTATAGCAATAAAAATTACAATTTCACCACCGTCTCGGAGAGAGGTTTTCTGTCACTGTGGCGGGGGGAAGGCTCACTGTCTCCGGCAGGGTAACCTATGTCTAAAAGACAGACCAGTTCATAGTCTGCAATCTCGGGGAAGGCGTCATAAATGTCCTGGGAATTAAAACCACGGGCCCAGAGGGTTCCAAGACCAAGTTCTGTGGCTTCCATCATCATGCTGGTGGTAACAATGGCTGCATCCAGTTCACCGCCGTCGTAAGTGGGAATGCGGGTGTCCGCCGGATTTTTGTAACTGATTTTTTTGTCATAGCAGACCATAAGTACAAGTGGTGCGTCATAGGTCATTTTTGTTTTTGCCCTGACTCTGGAAAGAGAGGCCTGGCTTTGAAGAACAAATATTTTGTGGCTCTGGGAGTTTTTTGCAGTTGGGGCAAGTCGACCAGCCTCAAGAATCTTCTCCACTTTTTCTTCTTCTACAGGCTTTGAAGAAAACTTACGGACGGAATATCGGTTTTTTGAAAGTTCTAAAAATGTCATAATAACTCCTTCAAAAGAATTTATCCCACTATATCACATTTTATGCAAAAATGGTATAATAAACTGCTATGAAAATCCTAATCATCGGAGCTGGTTTTACCGGAACCCAGCTGGCAAAAAAACTTATCAATGAAAAAAACGATGTGGTTCTCATCGACAATGACACGGACACTGTACGCCATGCAAGCAACAGACTTGACTGCACTGTAATTCAGGCTGACGGAAACAATCTTGCCACACTTGAGGATGCAGGCATTGCAAAAGCAGACGCACTTGTGGCTCTTACTGACAACGATGAAATCAATATGATTACCTGTTCCATGGTTGATTCAGTCTACCCCAAGCTCCTTAAAATTGCCCGGGTCAGAAACTATGCCTATTATGTGAACACAACAAATGCTACCCGCCACCATGCGGAAACTTTTGCGGGAAATCACCGTCCCCTCTACGGAATAGACTACATGATTCACCCGGACGTGGAGGCGGCAGAAGCGATTGTGAGAGCGGTGGAACACGGAGCTGTAAGCGATGTTGTTACCTTTGGTGAAAATGAATTTGAAATCACAAGCCTGCAGGTGAACCCAGGCAGCAAAATGGACGGCATTGCCCTAAAGAACATCCGTTCCCTTACGGACTGTCACCTTATCATAGTGTATGTGGAAACACAAAAAGGCCCTGCCCTTCCTTCGGGAGAAACAATTCTTCACGCAGGAGATTTTGTCGGTGTCCTTACTGCAACAGACAACCTTAATAAACTTGTAAGCCTCTTTGGAGAAAAAATCGACAAGCTAAAAAGCATTGCCCTTGTTGGTGCTGGACGAATAGGAACAATTGTTGCCGACCACATGATTCAAAAAAGTAAATCATCTTTCTTTGAAAAACTTTTCGGTGGAGCACAAAACAAGCTGGCACAGAACTTTGTGATTGTTGATTCAGATGATGTAAGATGTAAGAGTGCAAGCGAAAAATTCCCTTCGGCAAAAGTATTCTGCGCCGATATTACTGATGAAAATTTTGTTCGGGAAGAAGGACTTGATAAATTCAACCTTGTAATCTGTGCAACCCACAACCATGAAATGAACATGGTTATGTCTGCCTACCTTGAGTCTCTTGGCGTAGAAAAATCTGTAGCCCTGGTGGCCCATAGTGCCTTTGCAAAAATCGCAAGGGAAATTGGTGTAGACGTAGCAGTTCCTTTACAGGATGCAGTGGTAGATTCAATCATGAGTCACCTGCGTGGAAAAGCCGTTACAGGAGTTCACTCTGTTTCTAACGGACACTTTGAAATTGTAGAATGTGACCTTCCCCCGACAAGT
>JAEEKM010000214.1 GCA_016282455.1 Treponema sp.
AAAAAAAAATCCTTTACAAAGATGATATCCATGCTATAATAGTGATAGTGCTACTATCACTATTATAGCACTTAAGGAGTTAACTATGAAAATGAAAAAACTGCTTGCACTTGCAGGAACTGCAGTTCTTGCCGCATCAATGCTTTTTGCAAACGAACTTACCTTCTCAATCGGAGTGGAAGCCGCATATTACCCCTATGCAAAACATCTTGTAACAGGAACCACAACCCCTGAAAGTGAGGATGCCGCCTACACAACAGAAGCCAATCACTTCTCACCAATCTGCGGACCCTTTTCTGGAGCAGAGGGAAGAATCACTCCCCGCATCGGTTACACAATCGACACACCTCTTGGAGAAAACTGGCTTGTGAGCGGTGCAAACCTTTACCTTGAAGGCTTTATTGGCATAACACCAATTTCACTTAACCCTGGTTTTAAAGTAACCTTTACACCACTTCCATTCCTTGTCTTTAGTGCAGGTGGAGAAGCCGGAACCGGTTGGGCCATGGAAAGCTTCGGCTGGTGTGGTCTCGGTGTTTATAATATAGCCACAAACTCTTACGATGCAAACCCCTTTGCAATGTGGAACCTCAAGTGGTGGGCACAGGCAACCTTCCAGTTTGACACAGGTGCAATCATCAAGGGAGACTGGACACACGTTCTCATGCAGTACAGCTATCAGGTTTATCAGGAAATCTGTACAGGGGCTACAACAAACGGCTCTTCAACAGACATCTGGATCTGGAACAACGGCGGAAACAAAGGTCACGGACTGCGCGAGTACATGAGTGCAATCCTTGGTTACCAGATGCCAATTCCAGTCCTCAAAGTTGTCGGTGTAATGTTCGAAAGCGACAGGGCCTACGGTCTTGATGCCTACCCCTATGCAGAGTTTGATGCAACCTTCGCAGAAATCAGCCTGAGTCCTCTTGCCCAGCTCAAGTTTGACGACCACAATTCCCTTAACGTTCTCTTCCACTTCAAGAGCCGCCGCACCTTTGACGACTACCGCACCGGATCAAACGGAAAAAATGCTCCTGAATATCAGAACAATACAACAGGCCGCGAATGGTTCTTTAACCGCCTTGCTTTAAGCTACACCTACAAATTCTAGATTTGTAAAATCCACAGGGGATGACACCGTTCATTGTGTTTCGACAGGGCTCAACAACCAAGTCCCTCGAAATGACCTTGTCATCCCCTCCATTTTTTTTCTCCCGCCCATAAACTATCCCTCCTGCATTGAATTTTTCCTACATTAACAAAATCCCGCCAAGTTCAGTTTGTGTTTTTATATAGACAGAAAAACAAAAACCGAGGTAAAATAATCCCACAAGGCAGCAGCCAAACACTGGTTCACACCCCGCTTGCACTAACAGGAGAAAAAAATGAACAAAAAAACTTTAGCATTCATACCCATCCTTTTTACTGCCTTAACCCTCTTTGCTCAAAGTAAAGATGAAGACGCAGCACATATCGTCATTCCAAAAGGAACAACCTGGATTGACGGAGGCACATATGCCAGGTATAAAAATCTTAAAAAAGTTGAAATACCTCCTTCAGTAACTACAATTGGCTTTTCATCATTTGAAGACTGTACATCGCTTGAAAAAGTAAAATTAAACGAAGGTCTCAGAGAAATTCATCATGACGCATTTAAAAACTGTACATCTCTCAAAACTATTTCAATTCCTTCTACAGTAGTTGAATTAGACCATCCATTTAACGGATGTACAAATCTTGTTTCAATAGATTTAAGCAAAAATACAAACTTTATTTATCAGAATGGAATAGTTTATAACAAAGACAAAACTAAAATCGCCTGTTATCTTCCAGGGTACAAGGAAAAAGAAATTGAAATCTTATCTTCTGTAAACACAATTCCCGAAGATGCATTTGAAAAAGCTCCTTTTGAAACAATAATATTAACTCTTCCTGACAATATAGAAAATACTTACCAGATTGCAAGATGCAAAGTTAAGCACCTTTTCGTAAAAGGAAACCCAACACTTATTCCTAGGTCATTTTGCTATGACAACAAAGAGCTTGTAGATGTAATTCTGCCTCAAAGCGTTAAGAAAATTTCCGCTGCTGCTTTTGTTGGCTGTACTTCTCTTGAAGCTATAGATTTATCAAAGACAAATATTCAGGAAATAGAAGACGGTGTTTTTGCAAGATGCACATCTCTGGAAAAAGTTCTTCTTCCAGATTCCATTCTCAAATTTGGCTGGCAGGCTACATTTGAAGACTGTTCAAAACTTGAAAATATAACTCTTCCTTCTAAGCTAATAAGTATTCCTGCAGAAACTTTTAGTGGCTGTACCTCCCTGAAAGAAGTGTCCTTCTCAACTTCCGTTAAATCAATAGAAGAACAAGCCTTTGACAAATGCATAAATCTTAAACAGATTACATTTGCAGGAACAAAAGAACAGTTCAAAAAAATTGCTTATAGTAAAAGTTCGCTTCCACCAAATCTTGAAAGTATAAAATGCAAGGATGGCGTGTTGTCAGTAAAAGATGCATTGGCAAAAAGAACAACAAACTTCCAGTATAGTGCTGATATTCTCAATATAACTCTTCCCGAAAGTAAAGATCCTCCTGTACTTGCTCAATGGATAAAAACTCAAGATGAGAGCGATATGAACAAAATCTTTCCATATGTCCTATGCTATGGTTATGAAGACTATGCCGTTCCATTGGCAAAAGCCTTTGAAATTTTGGGGATACATTACGGCACAGGAATTATATTTAATAATCCAATTGGAATAGCAATTCAAACAAATCACGAAGACATAGCTTTAAATCTTATAAAGGCTTGTCCTTATATGGTACGGC
>JAEEKM010000215.1 GCA_016282455.1 Treponema sp.
AGTGGGCGTTAAACCAGTTTTCTTCAGCCACTGCTTTTTTTGCCAGCTGAACAAGTTCACTCACGCTGTAGGAATGATCCTTTGTGTGAAGGGGCTTCTCTTCCTGAACTGGGGTAAGATATGCAGCACTGTCCATGTGGCGCTCCCTGTCACGGGCAAGTTCAACTGCATCAAGGGCACGTTTTAACACATGGTTTGCAACGGGGTCATTGGGATCAATTGCAGTTGCTTTCTGCGCATACTGCCAGGCAAGAACAGGTCTGTTCTGATTAAGAAGCATACTGGCGGTATCCACTGCATGGGATAATTCACCGGGTTCATTTTTCATCACTCTTATTTTATTGCGCACTGAGGGAAGAAAAATTTCATTGTTCATGGAAAGAACAAAAACCAGACCCAGGGAAATAATAAGAACATTGCGGTATCTTCCAAGCATTGCCTGAGAAAAACGTTTCCTTGAATCGCGGATATTTTTCTGCCAGTGAACGGAACAGGCAACAATAAAGCCGCTTAAAAGAATTGCAGGCAGGCAGGTAAGAAACCACTGCAGTCCCCTCAAGAAACAAAAACTTTTTTCTGCACCAGGTAAAAGGGCGGGTATATGTCCGTAAAAAAAAGTTCCGCCCATGCATACGGCAAAAACAAAAAATGTATAAATGCTAAGAATAAGAAATACTTTTTTCACAGACTTCCTCCCGAGAGATATGCATCATCGGAATGATTGAATATATCAATAAGAAGTCCCGTTAAAAAGAGCGCAAGGGCAATAAGAAAATTCATGATAAAGAGAGTGGGATTTGCAAAATTAAAAACTTTTTTCAAAAGCCCATTCATAAAAGTTTCAAAGCCGGTAAGGAAAGAGGGAACAAAACTCAGCACATTCAATACAACTATGAGCGAAGTGAAAAAAAGTACAAAAGTAAGGTTTACAATTCTCCAGCGGGAAATACGCCTTAAACCGACAACACTCATAAGGGCAAGTCCAAAGGAGGCAAAGGCAAGCCAGTTTGCGTAACCGTTAAGCATAAAAAAGCGTGCAGTTTCCATAAGGTTGTAAATGCAGCCCATGACAAGAGCCACCACAGGACTTAAACCTACGGAACTTTTTACAAGATTGTCTACAAAACCGCCCTCAGAGACAGGGAGACGAACGTTGCTGAAAGAATAGGTTGTATCGTAAGTGGCATTTACATCAATGCATACGCCGCTTGCAAGATTGTCTCTTTCTACACGGGAATAAAAAATCACCAGGTCCTCATACTGACGGAAATAATCTGAAGAGAGGTGCCCGTAATCTACAGTAGACATAATGCCCTGCTGTTCAAAATGTTTTTCCAGGGTAAATATGGCCGGAATGAAAATGCTCCAGGCAAGAATGTAGAGGACTGCATATATTACAAGTGGAAGCCAGTGCAGGAGAGGATGACGGATCATGTACATAATCATAAAAACAGAACTCATCATAAGTACAAGTGGTCCGGCAGAAAGAAGGCCTTCAATAAAAATAACGCGGTCAAAGGCGGTAACTGTCTGCCCAGAAACCAGATGAGTGCAGATTGTGTACATCATGAAAAGCAAAGCACATGCAATGGTCACGATTATAGACATAGCAAAAAAAGTAAGGGCGACCATAAGTGCATTCTTAATATAGGGTTTCATTACATCTTACAGAATAGCACAGAAACGGATTTTGCACTAGTGTTTTCTATTCTTAATGCCGTAAAGTGGTGGGGGCAGAACCGTATTGTTTTTTAAAAAGCCTGTCAAAATAGGCCGGGTCTGCAAAGCCGGAACGCAGGGCTATTGCCGCAACGGAGTCGCCTGTTAAAAGGATTTCCCGGCGGGCAAAGTCAAGGCGCAGAAGGGTCAGGTAGTTCCAGAGGGTAAGTCCCATTTCTTTTTTAAAAATACGGGAAAGATAGTCTTCTGCAATGCCAAGCTGGGATGCAAGAGATTCACGGGTAAGGGGCTTGGCATAATTTTTATTCAAAAAGAGAATGGCATATTTTACAAGCAGGGCAGTTCTTGAAGGAAGAAGGGAAGATTTTTTTTCAAGCAGAAGTTTCATCCTCTCAAAAAAAGCATTGTCTTCCGCAACAGAACGGTTACACAAAATCACTCTGGGAAAAGAGGATATGGAATTTAAATTGTTCAGCTGGGAAAAACTGTCTGCCACAATCAGAACCGGGATAAGCAGAAACTTTTCGTTCCTTCGCAAAATCTGAACATCATTCTCTCGAAAAGAATCAAAAATAATAAGGTCGGGAATAAAGCGCTGGGTGATTGCGTCCACAAAACTTATGGAAGAAACCACCTCAGTCTGTGCATCGGCAGAATGTCTGGCAAGAAGTTTTGTGTCGTTTCCAATGAACAGAATTTTTTTCTGCCGGTACATAGAGCTTAATGCAGGCTAGAGCCAGGGAACGCAGCCGTAGCGTGAATCTTTATAGGCAAGGAATTCCTTTATGCATTCATCGGCTTCAGGGCTAAGTTCAGAAACACGACGGGAAGGAAGAAGGGCATCCTGTCCTACAAGAGGATTTACAAAACGTTTCTTTACGTCAAGG
>JAEEKM010000216.1 GCA_016282455.1 Treponema sp.
AGGGAAACACAATAATTGAAGAAACCACAAGCGATGAAAACGGCTACATTGAGTTTTCCCGGGAAGGAGAATCTTACAGAACAAGTATTGCGACCGACTACGTGAGTGACTATTTTACCGTAGAACTCTCCGACATTGACGGAGAAGCAAACGGCGGTAAGTTTAAGTCCAAAACCATAGAAGAAATTTCCCTCTGGATGGGCTATGTGGACTACGAACCCATTGTTCTTGAAAAAGACGAGCAGTAGTTTTGTGCAATAAAAAAGGAGAATCTTATGGCAAAAAAAATCCGCCACCTCTGGCAGAAAGTTCTTACATTTATACTTGGCCTTTTTGGAGTAGGAAGCTTAACTTCATGTGACGGCGACGGGCCTTTTGTCGCAATGTACGGCATGGTAGACATGTATGGTATGCCGGATCCGATTGACTTGCCTGTAATGTACGGTCCTGCCCCAATAAGAGAAGGAATTCACGGACGTGTTGTGAGTGGAAGTGCAGAACAGGAAGGCAGCATAGAAATCACTCCTCTGGAAGAAGATGAAACCGGAGATGAAATAAGCGCTGAAAATGGAATTGAAGGCATAGAAATTTACCTTTATGACGCAGAAAATGGTAAAGTAATTGGATCTTTTGAAACTTTTGAAGGCGGAGAATTTTTCATTTCAGCAGATGACTATCTTAACAAAGAGGTCATTATTACTTTTTCCGACAAAGACCCGGAAGAAAACGGAAGTTACAGGAAACTTGAAAAACGTTTTACGCTTGAGTCCACAAACACATGCATCAAAGTAGTACTGCAGCCTGGTAAAGACGAAGAATGAAAAACCTGACTTTAAAAGACAAAATAAAGCGCAGCATCTTTGCCCTTTACAAAAAAAGTGTCACTAAAGAACATGAACTCACCTATCTCTTCTGGGAATGCACTTTAAGATGTAATTTGAACCGCCGTCACTGCGGTTCAGACTGCCTTAAAACAAGCGGCACCCCGGACATGCCCCTTAAAGACTTTACAAAAGTTCTAGACGGCATAAAAAAAGACAACCCCCAAAAACGTCTCACCGTGGCAATTACAGGCGGCGAACCACTTTTACGTTCAGACCTGGAAGAAGCGGGACGGGAAATAATTAAACGCGGCTTTGGATGGGGAATCGTTACAAATGCACTTGCCCTCACTCCGGAAAGATTTGCTTCTTTAAGAAAAAGCGGAATGGGCAGCATGAGCATAAGCATTGACGGACTTGAAGAAGAACACACCTACTTAAGAAGAAATCCCTCCTCATTTAAAACCGTAGTAACTGCCATAGACCTTATGACAGCAGAATACAATAAAACAAGAGGACTTTTTCTTTTTGACGTAATAACCTGCGTTCACCACAAGAACCTTTCCGTGCTCCCAAAACTCAGGGACTTTCTTATTGAAAAGGGAGTGCCTGCCTGGAGAATCTTTTCAATTTTCCCTTCCGGAAGAGCCGCCGAAGAAGACCTTTCCCTTACGCAGGAAGAATACATTAAACTCATGGACTTTATTGAAGAAACCCGTCACTACAAAAACAGGGACGGAAAAAGCATTCACTTAAACTACGCCTGTGAAGGTTACCTTGGAAGCCGTGAACTTAAAGTGCGCGATTACTTTTTCTTTTGCAGGGGCGGCATAAACGTAGGTTCTGTAATGTGCGACGGTTCCATAAGCGCCTGTCTTTCTGTACGCGGCAAAGACTTTATTCAGGGAAACATTTACAAGGACGACTTTATGGATGTGTGGAACAACCGTTTTAAAAATCACCGCGACCGAAGCTGGGCAAAAAAAGGCGACTGTGCAAAATGCAAGAGCTGGAAGTGGTGTCTGGGTAACGGCCTTCACCTCTACGAGAGCATGCAAAGTCCAGTAGGTCACTGTAATCTTGCAATGCTCGGAGAGTATAATTAGTTTTTCTAATCTATATCTGTCCTTCCCTCATCAGAATATTTCTCTGCCAGAGTTTTAACGCTTGCTGGCATTTTTTTTTTAGAAAAATATAAAAATATGGAAAATAACTGTATTTTTTTTCCTGGATTTTTGTTATTCTATTGAAGAAATAACTGTTACGGGGAAAAATTCCAGTCACTTGCATCATCAGTCTGCTTCCCCAAAAAAAACACAAATTTATGAAAAATAAATGTATTTTTTTTACAGTTTTTTTGTTACCTTTGTATAACAAGTATCGATATAAAACAGGGGGTCGGCACATGAAAAAGGTTGCTGCCGTTTTGGGAATATTCATTTTGTCTTTTCAGACATTTCTTTTTGCAGAAAATAAAGAGCCGTTAAAATTAAACATACATGATGCGGTAGATTATGCAATAAAGGGAAACTTAAGCCTTAAAAGAAGCCAGCTGGCTTTGGACAGTGCAGAACACGCCGCAAACAGTGCATGGGGAGTTGTTATTCCTTCCGTGTCGGCAAGCGGACAGTTTAATCAGTCTCTTCTTGACCCCCAGAATGCTTCATTAACCGTAACGGGAGCCGTGAGCCTTACCCTTACCCCTTCCCTTATTACAAGCATAAGAAGCGTTTCTTTAGCCTACGAGCAGCAGGAAATTGCCTACGAAACTGCAGTTAAAAACATTGAGTTTTCAGTCCGTCAGCTTTTTACCCAGCTCCTTTACAGCCAGGAATACATACGAGTTCTTGAAGACAATGTTGCAAGTGCAAAACGCCAGTACGAGTCAGACCTTGCAAAATACAACCGCGGTACCCTGCCCCAGGTGAACATTCTTACGGACCAGGTTTCAATGCAGAGTGCACAGCTTACCCTTGAGTCACAGAAAAGCACTCTGGAAAACAGCAAGGCAACCTTTAAGCAGACCTTAGGATTAAGTCAGGACACAGACATTATTCTGGAAGGTTCCCTCGAAGACGTTATGCAGATTGAAGACATTACCATGGAAAAAGTTCAAAAGGTAAGAAAACAGTCTACTGCAATGGCTTCCCTTCTTAAACAGAAAGAAAGTGCAGAAAACTCACTTCTTGCTTCCCGCTTTACTGCCTGGGGCCCACGCGTAACTTTAGGTTATTCAATCAACTGGACTGGAAATGATGTTGCAGTTGATACCTCTTCCGTCCCACCTGTTACTACAAAGGGAGACTTTAAGTTTAACGAAGACCCCTCCACACATGCCATTACTGTAGGTGTGTCCATTCCTTTAGACGGCTGGCTCCCCTGGTCTTCTACAGGACTTAACATTGCAAAAGCAGACGCCGCACTTGACGACTATGACCTGCAGATAGAAAACCAGCGCATTACTGAAGAAATTAACATTCAGAATTACCTCAACACAATTAAGACAACGCAGGCAAACATTAAACTTGCCAAAAGCAATCTTGAACTGGCCAGGAGAAACCTTACCCTTACGGAAGAAGCCTACAATCACGGAACAAAAAGTCTCCTTGAACTTCAGAACGCAAGGGACAAGTTAAGTTCTACCCAGGTAAGCGTTATGTCCAACGCAAGTTCCCTGCTCACTGCAATACTTAATCTTGAAAACACCCTGGGCATTCCCTTTGACAGTTTAGGAAAAACTGAATCTACTCAAACTGGTAATAAATAATTCGGAGAAAATAAAATGGAAGAAAAAGAAACAGCTTCTGGACAGGAAGTTCAGCAGAAGAAAAAAAGCAGACTGATTCCTGCTCTCATTATTGCCGCATGTGTTATTTTACTTGTTGTAACTTTTATTGGAGTAAAAATCAGTAAAAAGAACAAGCAGGATGGTTTCGCCGGTATGAAAGGCATGATGCAGGTGAACACTGTAGTTTCCGTTCGCACCACCCTTGCAAAAAAAGATACCCTTCACGATTACGTTAACACAAACGGAGAAATTCAGGCCCAAAGTTCAGTGGATGTTTTCCCGGACATAGGCGGTAAGATTGTAGACGTTATGGTTTCTCTGGGTTCAACCGTTAAACGCGGAGATGCAATTGCAGAAGTTGACCCTTCAGCCCCGGGAACCCAGTACAAGCATTCAATTGTAACGGCCCCAATCAGCGGAACAATTACAAGAAGCCCCTTAAAGACAGGTACAACAGTAAACATTTCTTCTTCAATTACAGTTATCGGAGACGTGAACAACCTGCAGATTACCGCTAACATTCCGGAACGCTATGTTGCAGCCCTCAAGACTGGACTTAAGGCAGACATCATTCTTGAAGCCTACCCCGAAGACAGGTTCTCAGCAACTGTTGTAAGGGTTTCTCCTCTTGTTGACCGAACACGCCGCACAAAGGAAATCATCATTAACTTTGACAAAAACGACCAGAGAATAAATGCCGGCATGTTTGCAACAGTTAAGCTCTGGCCCCAGAACTATTCCAACGCAATTACAATTC